>NZ_CFKYFN010000043.1:0-30760 GCF_985060555.1 Odoribacter sp.
ATGAAGCCAAACTTCTTTGTTTTCTGTGAAGGGGAGTCTGAGGTTGCCTATATCAGTCACCTCCGTTCACAATACCGTGCGCCTATTCAGATTATCCCAAGAAAGAGCGATTCGAACATATCCGTTCGGTATATAGAGAATTGCAAACGGGAATATGTTGCAACCCAAAATGATAAAACATTTCTAATGTTTGACCTAGATGTAAACGGAATGCTGGAACACCTGCAAAGTATTCCAGATGTAGTATTGCTGGTGTCGAATCCGTGTATTGAGTTGTGGTATTTGCTACACTTTGAGGAGTGTCATGCCGAACTAACTCAAAACGCTTGCATAAAAAAACTGAAAAGACATCTTGAACACTACACAAAGGGAACTTTGGCATTAAATGAGAAACAGCAACTGTCCGAAAAGACATCAAAAGCAACAGCAAGAGCCAAGGTGTTGAAGACATATAATAATCCATCAACTACCATCTATAAAATGATAGAATTGCTGGAAAGTTCGTAATTTGAAGATTATGAAGAATAGAGAAATAACATCAGCTATTACCAGAGAATTTACGAGAGATACAGACTAAACAATAATGAGAGTTTGTGTTTTACATTGGAAAATAAAGGCTTGTAAATCTCAAAAAAACAATCAAAAATGTATATTTGCAAAAACGTTTATTTATTTTATCCGTTTCAATTTTTAGACGAACGTTTTTCACAGGATGTTGACCAATAGCCAAGGATTTAAAAGATTTTTCGAGCTCTATTTCGAACCCGTATACCGTTTTGTCCGGAAATATACGGAAGAAGATGCTATTGCCCGGGACATTACACAGGATACATTTATCCGGCTTTATGAGCGCAGAAGGGATTTCGACGTGCCTGAAAAAGCAAAATCTTTTATCTATATCACAGCCCGGAATCTCTGTCTGGATCATCTTAAACACCAGAAAATAAAACAACAATACCAACAGACACAATCGGTATCAGAGGCCAAAGACCCGGATTTTTTACATGAAATCACCTATCAGGAAACTTTGCGGATTCTCCATCAAGCTATCGATACTCTTCCCCCTCAAACCCGAAAAATCATTTTATTGGGTCTGAACGGAAAAAACAACAACGAAATCGCCGAAGCCCTGAACATTTCGGTCAACACGGTAAAATCCCTGAAAAAAAGTGCCTACACCAGTTTGAGGGGGCAATTGAAAGATCCCATGCTCTTCCTGCTTTTCTTATTAATCGATAGTTAATCAGCAATCACAACGTATATATAATAATTGATACTGATTTTTAGAATCAACACCTAAAGCATATATCTGATTTTCTCCATCTCCGCAAAGACCATATATCTCATAATCTTTGGGAAAGTCATAGCGATATCGGGGACGTCCTTCCCAGGTCCAAAATAATAAATAGCGTTGCCCGTTATTTTGATAGAGAGTAATGATGTATTTTTCTGAATCTATTGACAATCCCGGGAAAAAATAAAAAACCAACTGCCTCTCCAGATTGAGTTGGTCTTGAAAGGTAAGCAAAGTGTGAGGAATCGAAATTCTTTTTACGGGTTTTATCGTAAAGCGATCTACATCTATCAAATCGAACAATTGATAATATTTTCTGAAAACTGCAAATCTGTTTCTGTTCTTTTGCTTGATAATAAACGCGTCATTCCAATAGTCGGGAGAGAGTAAAGTCATTTCCTTTTCTGTAGGAGGATAACAGGAAGTTGAAGGATAAAAAGCCTGATGAGACTGTTCATATACACCATATCGTGTTTTTTTTGTCGTAGTCTGACCGAAAAAATAAGTTGCTGTTTCATCTGTCGGATAAACACTAACAAAATAATAGTCGTCTAACCAGTTAAAAGAATCCTTGTTTCTGATACGAAAAGAATAAGTCGCGACCTCTTTGATCGTATCGCGAATTAGTATATCCATCCTGCATTTCCTGGCCAATTGAATACTTGTTACCATACTATCATTCAGTTTGTATAATAAATGGGCACCATCGACATTCTTATATTGGGAAAGTATCTTTCCGGGAATATGATAGGTATGAAGAACTGTCCCACGCATTGCATGACACCTGTCCCATACAACATAATCTTTAAGCATAACCATTGAAACCGTATTACTCAAGATATCGATATCTGTCGTATATACAGGCAATAATTCCAAAGTACCTTTATCGCTGAACTGACTTAAAAACGGATTAGAAAAAGAACAACCAGTCAATACTAACACCGGAATCATAATGTATCTAAATATCATTTTCCGCTCGATCGATTTCATTTTTATACAGGGTAGCTATTTTATTTGAAATAATAGGGTTACCTATTACTACAATTTTTCCGTTAGGATCGATTAAAAATGTGTTCAACAATTTATTATCTGGCAATTTATTCATTTTTATATAATGATTTTCAGGATCATATATAATGGGCTGTGTAAAATGAATGGATCTTTCATTCATGATTTCAAAAGATGAATATATCTCAGCATAAATAAAACACAGAAACCTTACCTTATCTGGTGGGAATTGTGATAAAAGTTGTTTCCATTTTATAAGATCTTCAACGCA
Source organism: Odoribacter sp. (assembly GCF_985060555.1). Taxonomy (NCBI): domain Bacteria; kingdom Pseudomonadati; phylum Bacteroidota; class Bacteroidia; order Bacteroidales; family Odoribacteraceae; genus Odoribacter; species Odoribacter sp. Next base: position 2,574 of record NZ_CFKYFN010000043.1, read on the forward strand.
AGCATAACAATCCCCATAAATATAAGTTGTGATTCTATAAATTGAATCACTCGTATATTTAGCAGGATTTTGAAGATAAATCGAATCACTACATTGCTTAATTAAAATATGCTGAGGTAATTTAAGTTGTCTATTTAAATATCGATTAACAAATTGAGTATATTCTTTTGTCGAAGTTTGGCATGAAATACAGGATATAAACAACAAAATACAAATGTTTAGCTTCATTACTTTAAAGTTTAAAATGAATCAAATTGTAATTTTCTCCAATTAAAGCGATACCATAAAAATTTAATGAATCATCTCCAGTAAAATTTAATAAATGACAGGGAAGTTTATAACTATTCAAAGGGTTTCCATCCCAATCAAAGGTCAGAATAAACTCCGAATGATCTTGTTTGTATAAAGCACACACATACTTCGATAAACCGACAAGTTTAGAGGTGAAGACACGATTGGGTGTGCCTTTTTCACTCGGTCTATATACCCCGGACACCATTTTCCATTTAAAATGTGTAAAAATATTTCTTTTCACTAATATCAGTGAGTCATTTTTTATTTCTAAAATATCGATTATGTGGTGTTTATCTTTAAAAGCCATATACTTCTTCATTCCAGGGTGACGAACAATATGACTGTAATATATTCTAGATTTTCCGTTCAAGGTCAGATTGTCATTCACCCCTTTAGGATAAGATATAAAGGGCCTTAACATTTTACTGTTACGATTATATAAAGCATAGTTTTTTTCTAAATTACCAGTTCCTGTAACAAAATAAATCGAGTCGTTTCCATAGTGGACATCTAGCATAAAATGATTGGTCGGATAGGAAGGTAAAAAAATGATGGTATCATTACTTAATTGCAAAAACATCAATTTGGCAAGAGTCCTGTCAAATATGAAAAGAATACTATCATTAATTTTTTCTAAACCGTATCCTTCAGTAAATTCATTATTTCCTCTTCCCCTTTTACCAAAATTATTTTTTTTATAATGAATTAAATCTATGGATGAAAAAATAGTATCTCCCGTAAATTGTGAATAAATAATTTTATCTTTCATTTTGACCATGCTAGGTATAAAATCCACAACCAAATCGGTAGAATCCAGCACGGTAATTTCAATATCATGAGAAGGTATGAAATTTTTTAAAAAGTTGTTTTTTGTATTCTGAGATCTATTGCATGAGAAAAGCAGGAATAAATGACAGAGTAAGATAAAATATGGACTCTTCATCATACTAGGTATTTTAATCAAAATATCAAATAAAGTTCTGAACACATAGTAATAAATACTCTATATCCAGAACATACTATATTTCTCTATAAACTAATAACAATTTAATCCTACATCTATTGCATGTTTTTCAACCCAACCTCTTCCTTGATAACCAGGGCAAAAATGGCTTTGTCCATCATTAATATATCCTGTTTTATTTCCAGGATTATTGGGATCGGCAGGTACGCTATAATCATAATATAGACAGCCATGTTCTTCTTCCGGACATTTAACACAAATGCATGAATATTCACCTGCAGCAGAAGCAGAACTTGCTTCCAATAAAGTCTTCAAATTGACTTTATTTTCATGATCAGCTGTTAAACGAGATTCAACCATATTTATTATGGTTAGGATAAATAAAATTCCTAATAAATATTTTTTCATAATATTGTAATTTATAATTCTCTCAATATTCTCACTCATTTATACAATATAATCTTCACCTAGTGATAATTATAACAATATATTTACTTACATGATAGCCTCTCTTTCTTTTTACGTTATTTTCTCCTGAATTCCCATCAGTTTGTTTTCAATTTTTACACCATCAGGTGATATTCAGCAATAAAGATCAGTTTAATTATTGGGAAAATGAAACATTTGACACAAAGTTTTGTCCTATATTTGTCCCATGAATTGTTAAATCTGGCCAGAAAAACTCAATATCATGCAAAGAAAATTCGAATAAAGAATGCAGTTAGCGGGTCCTTTATTTTTTTTCAATCCGGTCAAAACGGTAAGAGAAGGAAAGCATATAATAATCCTGCGTACTGGTCGAACTATTCATCCGGGTATACAAATCGGTCACGGAATAGTGCACCTGACTGCGGTCACGGAAGATATCGTTGGCCCGGAATACCAATTCGGCCTGTTTCTTTTTACCGAATTTCTTACCCAATTCAAGGTTCAGACGATTATTCGACCGGCTGGTCACTGTCCCTGTTTTGTTCCAATAATAAGTATAAAAATAGTCTCCTCCCACAAAAAAACCTTTCCAGAAAAGCCACCTGCAATTGGCCATTACCGTCTCTTCGAGATTCTGAGCTTTACCGGTGGATGAATTCCGGGAATGGGAATAGCTTGTAGCATGCCGGCAATAAAAGTCGAAATTCTCCGATAAGTCGGTATTGACGCCGATACTGATTTGTCCCCGATGCATCTGAGTGACATTCTGCTGATCATCGTAAATCGAGGGTTGATGCGAATAACTGTAATCTCCCCCGAAATCCAAATGGATTTTTTTCACCGGCATCGAATAATTGGTATGTACATTCATACTCCACATCCCATTCAAATTCACCGGCATGGTCAACGAACCTCCCTTCGACACCAAATATCCATCGATCAAGGTGTCTTTACCGATAAATTTTACATTGGAAGAGATCTGATTGATCGTCTGCTGTACATCGAAATTAGCCCAGAAAAACCGGGAATTCATCGGTTCCGAACTGGTATACCTCATCGAAAGATGATGCGAATAAGACTTTTTCAATCCAGGATTTCCCTTAGATACTTGTAAGGGATTGCTGACATTCAATACATCCTGCAATTGCACGGCCGACGGAGAAGAAGTATTTCCATTGTAGTTGACACTGACATTCCGTTTCTCACTCATCCGGTAGGATAGCTCTGCCCGGGGTGAAATATCGAGATAGTTGGATCCGACCAAAGAATCGGGTTTTCCGATAAACCTGTTCCGGTTTTCCATCTGCATCAGACGCAACGAACCTCCCCCGTTCAGCGTAACTTTCTCTTTATGATAATTATAATTTACCCCGAAATTCTGACTGACTTGTTTATTGATCGATTTATTCGTTAAGGCCGTATCTATCCCGATCAGCTCTTCGAATACGGCATCCCGGTAAGCCAGGCTATGCCGGTCCGACTGATCTTTACTCGTCAGGAAATGATAATTGAAGCTAATACGCGCAAACTTCGTCAAAGGCTCGGAATAAGACAATCCGGTACCCATTGAATAGTTTATCCGTTCATTATCGTTTTTCTGAAAACGCAAACTATCTCCCCGCTCGGTTATTTTCTCGTGTATATGCTGATAATCACCGGAATTCGATTCATTATACCCTCCACTGAATTGAAACGTCAAGGTACGTCCTGTCTTTTTAAAAGCATGCATCCACGAGAAATTACCTCCTGCCCGTTTACTATCGTTTTTATTGATGGCTTTCGTTTCTGTTCGATTTAAGGTATCCCCGTTTTCCATACTGCTATTCCAGGACAAACTCTCCTGATTTCCCCGGGAAATAGTAAAATCGGGATTGAACCGGATCCGGTTCTTGTCATTGATCTTGTAATCCAGACTAAAATTAACTCCATGACTTTGATTATCCGAGTTCGAATGACTCTCATTATCGTACACGCGGCTTTCATAATTCCCGGTAGGCAAATATTCCTGACGGGAAAGGGAAGCAGAATTATTTACGTTCGCGTTCCAACGGTAATTTCCGCTCACCTGCAGTTTCTTATTGATCTGTGACGAATAATTACCCCAAAGTCCATGGTTCTTATTTTTGTTCCCTTCATCCCGGTAACGGGCATCCGGCAAGTCGTTCAAGGCCATCCGGCCGGCATTTCCGCTAAAAGTAATCTTTCGTTTCCGGTCGAATAAATTCAACGATACAGAAGCAGAATAGGATTTATCTTTCACCTTTTCCAGCCCATAAGCCAGTTCGCCGCGTCCGAACACCTTCATCTGGTTGGGATTCCGGGTTTCGATATTCAATGTACGTGATTTACTCCCATCGTCATAACCCGAGAATTTAGCCTCCTCACTTTTATCATCGTACATTTTTATACGGGCAACGAGTTTAGCCGGAAGATTCTTCAAAGCTGCAGCAGGATCATTGATCGCATATTCCATCCCATCGATGGTGATTTTTTTCACTTCCTGCCCCTGGGCCATAATTTTCCCGTCTACAATCTCGAAACCCGGCAATTTCTTCAACAGTTTTTCCAGATCGGCATCTTCAGCCAAGTGGACAGCCGCCGCATTGAACTGTAAGGTATCTCCTTTCTGCACAGTGAGCGGAGGCCGTGCCGATACCACCACTTCGTCGAGAATAAGTGCTTTCAGGGAAATGTCCCCGACAGCAGTATGTCCTTCCAACACAACTTTTTGTTCCAACGGCCGGAAACCGACAAAAGAGACTTTCAGCCACTGTTCGCCAGCCGGTAATTTCCCGACATCGAATTTTCCCAGCGAATCTGTAACAGCTACCAAAATTCGCTTTATCCCTAAAAAAATATGAGCGCCAGGGAGAGGCTTCCCATCCTCTCCGCTGACCACTCTGCCCGATAAACGGCAAGAGACCGAATCCGACAATACCTGAGCCTTTAAACTGCCTCCCAAGCACAGCAGACAAAGCAACCATACTATCTTCATCGTCCTCTGTCTTTTATCGTTTTTCTGAAACAGAGGGAGGGACCGCCCGTTCGGCCACACCTCGTTTATAATTCGGACGGCTGCTCATCACAAAGTGTAAATCCGCTCCATCCTTAATATCATTATAGGTTATATACGACTTATCGTACTTCTTCCCGTTCAGATATACTTCTTTCACAAACACATTTTTAGCCGACCAATTCTTGGTAGTCATCCGAAGATGTTTACCGTTGCTCATCTTCATATCGACCGCAGCAAGCCCGGGAGAACCCAGATTATACACATTGCTGGACGGAGCTGTCGGATAGAATCCCATGGTATTGAATATATACCAGGCCGACATCTGTCCGCAATCGTCATTTCCACTGAGTGCATCCGGCTTATTCCCATAAAAGGTATCCATGATATAACGCACCTTCTCCTGGCATTTCCAGGGTTGTTTCAGGTAATTATAGAAATACAGGATCTGATGGCAAGGCTCATTACCATGCCAGTAAGCCCCTACCCGTCCCTGAATATCGTGTGCCCCGGGGATATTATCGGCCATCTGGGTAACGAACATCGAATCGAGGCGTTCCCGGAGCAAATCTTCTCCGGCTTCATTGATATACCCCTGCACATCATGAGGAACATACCAGGTGTACTGTAAGGTGAAACCTTCGGTAATATCCCCCCAGCCATTGACAGATCCCGGACCTTGATAAGCGATCGGAGCGAAAGGAGTGCGCCAGTTGCCTTTACTATCCCGGCCACGCATATATTTCGTCCCGGGATCGATCAGGTTTTTATAAGATAAAGCCCGCTTCATGAAAAATTCATAATCTTCGGTTTTTCCAAGCTTTTGAGCCACCTGAGCAATACAATAATCGTCATAGGCATATTCGAGGCTCTTGGATACCGATTCTTTCTCCTTATCGAAAGGGACCCAACCTAACTCGGTATATTCCGGCAGACAATCATAGTTGGGATTAGTCGCCGTAGTCTTCATCGCCTCGTAAGCCCGTTCATAATCGAATCCCTTCACATCTTTCATGATGGCATCGGCAATCACCGATACAGCATGATATCCGATCATACACCAGGTTTCGTTGCCATAAAACGACCAGACCGGCAACATATGTTCGACACTCTTGTCATAATGGGCCAGCATCGAGTTGACGATATCGGCATTGATATCCCGTTGCACCAGATTGAATAAGGGATGTAATGCCCGGTAAGTATCCCACAAAGAAAAGACGGTATAATTGGTAAAACCCTCTGCCTGACCGATATTTTTATCCAACTCTCTAAACTTCCCGTCTGCATCCTGAAAGATAAAGGGATGCAGGAAAGCATGATAGACCGACGTATAAAAAGTCTCCCTCTGTTCGGGCGTAGCCTCGATCTTAAATTTCGACAACTGCCCTTCCCACAGTTTTTCGCCTTCAGCTTTCAGGCTTGCAAAAGTTTTTCCTTCCAATTCCTGCATATTCAGTTTCGCCCCATCACTGCTCACTGCCGAGACAGCGGTCTTCACCGTAACCACTTCTCCCTGACGGGTCGGGAAACGCATCCAGAAACGCAGGTCTTTTCCCCAGGCTTCGAGACTACTCCGGAAACGGTTAGTATTGTATTTCACCGGAATAGTATCCTGCATAATTCCAAAATCCCGGAAAGGTTTAGAAAATACAGCCGTAAAATAAACATGCCGTTCCGGTCCCCACCCTTTTACCAATTTATAACCGACAAGGGTCGAATCGTTCTCCACCCGAAGATTGCTCCAGGGACAACTCTGCCACAAGGTATGGTTCATGTCCAGCAGGATAAAAGAACTGTCCGACTCGGGATAGGTAAACTGCAGGATTCCGCTTCTAATCCCTGAAGTCATTTCTGCTTTTACCCCATAATCCAGCAGGTCTACGCCATAATAGCCGGGACTGGCCCATTCCTGTTCATGGCTATAGCGGGAACGATAACCGGTATCCGGATTTTCATGCGTCCCCGGAGTGAAATGAATCTTTCCGGTCCCGGGCATGAACAAAAAATCGCCCAAATCGGGGATACCGGTTCCGCTTAGGTGAGTCAGGCTAAAACCCAACAGCGTTTTATGATCGTATTTATATCCGGCTGCCGCATCGTAATAATCGGCATCCGTATCCGGGCTGATCTGAATACCTCCGAAAGGAATTTGTGCCCCGGGATAGGTATTTCCATACCCCGAAGTACCCACCAGCGGCCGTACATAAGAAATCAAAGGCTGTTGCTGTGCACTCACCGTCGCAAAAGCCAACAATCCGCCGACGGTAACCATAAATTGCAATACTTTTTTCATATAAAACATTTTATCCGTTTCTATTTCGTCATCGAATAGGGCTTTTGTTCTTCGGTGAACACTCTTTTCTTATTCGGCGTACTGCTCATTTCAAAAAAGAGCTCTCCACCGTTACAAATATCCTGATGAGTCAGATAAGCTTTATCGTATTCCCGTCCATTCAGTTTCACCGATTTGACATAACGGTTTTTAGCACTGACTTTCGGAGCTTTGATCACCAGATCTTTCCCATTTTCCAAATGTACGGTCATTTCCTTCAGATAAGGAGCTCCCAGTACATACTGGTCGGATCCGGGACATACGGGATAGAATCCCATAGCCGTAAAAATATACCAGGCGGACATCTGCCCGCAATCATCGTTACCACACAACCCGTCGATATTATTGCGATACATCCGATCCATAATTTCCCGCAGGCGGTATTGGGTTTTCCAAGGTTGAGAAGTCCACATATACAGATAAGGAATATGCTGGCTGGGTTCGTTACCATGCACATAATTACCCATCAAACCTTCTTTGGTAATATCCTCGGTATTTTCGTAGTATTTTGCCGGCAATTCCATGGTAAACAAAGAATCCAACCGCTCGATAAAGCGTTTGTCTCCTCCCATAAAAGCCTTCAGGCCATTCACATCCTGAGGTACATAAAAAGAGTAATTCCAGGAATTACCTTCGATAAACCCTTGGCCATGAGTATCCAGCACATCGAATTTTTCCTTCATCTGTCCGGCAGCATTCTTCGGCCGGATAAAACCCAAACGCTCGTCCACCAGATGTTTATAGGCTCCGGCCCGCTTCAGGTAAGTATCGGCCACTTCCCGGTCGCCCATTTTCTTCGCCATATGATAGATCGCCCAATCGTCATAACCATACTCCAGGGTGACCGATGCCGAACTACCGCTCTTTTCCATCGGCACATACCCCAATTCCATATACTCTTTCAATCCTTCGAGGTATGGAACGGTAGAAGTACTCACGACAGCTTCCAGGGCCAGTTTTTCATCCATCGGAATACCTTTCACGTAAGCATCGGCTATGACCGAAGCCCCATGATATCCGATCATACACCAGTTTTCATTGGCCATATGCGACCAGATAGGAAGCAAACCATGTACACTCTGCCGATAATGAGCCAGAAACGATGCCACGATATCTTTACTACGTGACGGATAGAACAAATTGAACAAAGGGTGCAGAGCCCGGTAGGTGTCCCAAACAGAAAATACCGTATAATTCGTGAACTGATCCGCCTGATGGATCTCCTGATCCAATCCCCGGTAAGAACCGTCATGATCCATATACACCGATGGATTGATCATGGTGTGATACATGGAAGAATAAATATTACAAACCTGATCATAATCCCCCTTTACATCGATCACACTCAACGCATCTTCCCATTTCTGTCCGGCCTGCGCACACAACTGCCCGAAATTTTTACCCGCAGTCTCGATCCGCAGATTATTCAATGCACCGCTGGCACTCACCGGTGAAAGTGCAACTTTCACCTCCAAAGGCGTTCCGTCCGACAAGTCGAAATCAAAATAAGCCACGACATTCCGTCCTCCGATTTCGGGAAAATTGCGGTAGATATCGAATTTCCGCCACATTCCGTTATACAGCATCGGTTTCATCTCTTTATATCCGTAACCCCGGATCGGTTTTGAGAAAGTAATCGCAAAATAGGTGTAGTTCACCCGGGCCCAACCATTTGTAATCCGGTAACCGGTCAGCAAAGTATCGTTTTCTACCCTCAGATTGGCCCAAAGCACTTTTCCGTCGTAATTATAAATACCATGTTTCAGATCGAGGAGGATATGTCCGTCTCCTTTCGGGAAAGTATATCTATGTATCCCTACCCGTTCGGTGGCTGTCAATTCTGCCTTCACCCCATAATCCTCGAGCATCACGGAATAATAACCCGGCCAGGCTTTTTCTGTGGCATGTGAAAAACGGGAACGATATCCGCTATCGGGGTTTTCAGCCGTTCCCGGGTTAAATTTAATATCTCCGGTTACCGGCATAATCAGGATATCGCCTAAATCCGAATGCCCGGTTCCGTTAAAGTGCGTATGACTAAACCCTACAATAGAACTATCCCGGTGCTGATAGCCGGCACAATACTCGTATACCCGCGGTTGATAGGTTCCGTTTATATTATGCGGAATCGTATCGGTATCCGGACTGAGCTGTACCAACCCATGAGGTACGCAGGCCCCCGGGAAAGTATGCCCCATGCCGTTCGTGCCGATCAACGGATCCACATAATCGATTTTCTTCTGACCGTTTACCGATAATCCGCATATCAATAACGCCATTGTAAGTAAGTTTCTATTCATCTATCAAAAATTATTTCAGTTTTGTTTATTATGATGTTTCAAATATTCCAAAACAAATTTGAAGGTGTTTTTTGCCGGTTCGTCTTTCGCCTGAGCATATAGTTTTTCTCCCAAAGCAATGTATCTCGCCCTATCGGCCGGCGAAGCCTCGGCTACAATCCGGTCGCAAAACTGAATATAAGGAATTTCCTTGGTCTTGAATTTCGGAAATTCAGTTTCACAAACCGAAATCAACTCTTCCACCCCCTTCTTCAAAGCCGTTTTCGCCACCGTTACATAGGCTTGCAATTCCTCGTTCGTGTTCAGCTTCAAAGCTGCAATCTCACGTCCCAAAGCGGTAAGCTGTTTTTCAGTCCATATTTTTTCTTTCTGCGAAAGGACTTTCAAAAGCTTTTCGGTATACCGTTTATCCAATTCCTGTTCCACCTTTTCCTTACCGACCGTTTTATTGAAACGCTTGTGATTTTTCAACAGCCAGGCTTCATTAGCCGAACCTTCCGGAGTCAGTTTCGGATTGCTGAAAACAAACCAATAGGCCTCTTCCACCTTCTCTTTATCACTCAGCGTATTTATCAACTCGGCAGCAACGGCCTCCATCGCCGGATCATAATACCGAATCAGCATTTTCAGGTACTTCACCATAAATACTTGTTCCCGGTTACCGCTTTCATACTTCGCTTTCAAAGAACCATAAGCTTTCTCTTCATCGAAACTCTCTTCTATACGTTCGATGATCTCGTCCACACTATACGAACCGATTACTTTATGAAGTAACCGGCCTTCTGCATCCAACACCAAAAAAGTCGGATAAGCCCGTACCTCAAACCGTTTCCCCAATTCAGGCCCCTCTCCTTTTTCCATATCATACTTTACACAGATAAACTTCGGATTGAAATAATCTCCGGCTTTTTTCTGCGGAAACACATTTTGAGTCATATTCTTACAAGGCCCACACCAGGAAGTATAACAATCCATAAACACGTACTTCTGCTCACTCTTCGCCTTGTCCAATGCTTCCCTAAAACTCAGGTGTTCAAAATTCACCCCATCCTGTGCAAAGCTAACCAAGCTTATCCATAAAAATGCAATAAAAAGGAATATTTTTTTCATACTATTTTTCATCTATACCATTATACTATGTTTCCGGTATCCGACAGTTTATCGATCCACAAACCTCAAATCCCAACCTCCAATACACCATCGGTACCGGAAACGACACGGCAGAATTTTAATTCATGCCCTCAAAAGACCACCCACTAACACATTTACAAAACTGCCCTCCAACTCATATTTTTCACTTTGGTCAAACCTTTCCAAACTGCCGTCGGATCTGCTTTCAACTCTACCTTATCCGGATTATTGCCCACATAATATTTCCGTAAAGTTCCTCCTTCGGCAGTATTGTAAGTAGCGATAAACAAGGCATCTTTCATCGGTTCCATCGTCAGATCGAATTTCAACATCGTAATCTGATCCGTTGTTTCCAAAGGGATGGTTTCTACCCGTTCATTCCCCTTGTCGTAATTATAAGCATATAAAACATTGTTCTTTACATAAAACAAAACCGAACGGGTCGAAGAGAAAGCATAGAAATCTGCCGTCAAAATATCCGAAGCGACATTAGAAGTTATCTCATACATACTCTTAGTCTCCATATTGTTCACATAAAACTTGTAGATATACGCATTCGTTCCATCCCCCATAAGTGCGAATGAATTTCCGTCGCATACCCACACTTTCGCTTCATTCCAGGTATTTTCCCCATATATCAATGTACGCCCTGTACCTTTTTGATCCCAAGGGAATACATCCGTACTTTTCTGTTCCAATGTATCAGAATAAGGATATAAATAACTCTCTGTCTTATAAAAACGATTGGTCTCTCCGGAATACCAAATAAACTTTTTAAAAGATTGAATACTATAAAAAAGATATTCACTGGCAGGAATGTATTTAGTCATATCAGTCTTCAAACAGTTCAAAGGAAAAGAATACATACCATATGCCAGGATAGATAAAGAGGTGTAAAACAACTTACCGTTACTACATACAACAGCTCTTTGACTTTCAACTTTTCCATCTATATCACTCGGCTGCGGAACGATTGTAACCGGAATCATAGGTTCATTGTAAGACTCCAGTAAAAAATTATCGAATACATTGGACTCGGAACCCTGTAAGGTTTCCCGGTCTAAATAATAAGAACCCGATTCAGTAAGTACCCAAATCTGTCTGTAATCTTCACCTTGCTTACCAGTATGCAAGAACGAAACAGGACCATGCAAAGTAGGTAATCCACTGTTTTTCAGAATATCCTTAAGAATCAGTGTATCTATACCCGCCATAGAAATCATCTGTGCATCTGCATTCCCATTTGCATCTTCTCCCATCAGTAAAATTCCCCGGGAATAAGGAGTCCCGACAGTCACCGTAAATTGCTTTTTCCACTGTACCTCTGTTACTCTATCCCGGATTTTCAAATACAAATTATAAGTTCCGGGAGCCAAAGTAACCGGATAACTGAGTACCCGATCCGTAGAAATCGTATCTTTCACATGGCTATCAGACGGAGAAAAAATCACCCACAAATATTCAAAACGATCTGTATCGGTAAGGTCTCCCTGACTCATCTCTACAAAATCTCCGACATCAATTTTTAGCGTATCAATATTCAACAATACATTGTACATGGTATTGATCTCTCCAAAGGTCACCTCGTTGATATCATGATAATCGTAATTACCTTCATCATCATAACAGGAAACTATACTTAAAAGCATAATTCCCAGCAATATATATAAAATTTGTTTCATCATATTCATTTTTATCACGGTCAAACTTACTATTCATTCGTTTCGGGATATGCCCCGTTCGCATAAACACAACCACTGACCCACATTAACCGACCATCGTTTTCCAAAATTGGTTTTTTATCGTAATAAGCTTTATTCAATATCTCCGAGAATTTCCTTGAGATCACCATTTGTTCCACCATAGTTATTTTTTGGGGATTCTGAAAATCAGCATAGGTATAGCCCAATTCCAGACATATCCGGTTCAACTTTTCGGGAGTAAAGGTGCCGAATTCCCAATCCGACCACTGTGAAGGCTTAGGCATAATATCCGTTACTAAGATTTTATGCATTGTAGCGTCGAATTGTTCAAACACAACACTCCCGCTAGTAAAACCTTCCATTTTGTCGAATTCCTTAAAAGTCAAAGAAAAATGATCGTTAGCGACCAGTTTCAGTCCTAAGGTTACCGTATCGTTTTTCATTTCAGGCTGACGGTAAAACAATACCGGAATATAAGCATAGGAACGATTCGCTTCTACCGTATATTCATCTACAAGCGCCCTATAATCGATTCCTTCCCGGGCAGTCGTACTATCCGGATTGACTACGACCCTGAAAGGACGCGGATAATCTTTTTCAGGACCGGTAATCATCACTTTGATATTAACGACCATAGTATCTTCCTGAACTTTACCGAATTCAGCCAGCGTGTAAGGCATATAGGGCCAATCCTTTTCCGAGGCATAGGAATGACCACTCTGTACAGCAAAATAAATAGCTTCTTCTCCCTCGTACGACATTAAATCCCGCTCACAAGCGATACATAAGGGAAGCAATATCCAGATATATAATAATTTTCTCATAATTCATTATTTTAGTTCAATCTCATATCGGTTTCACTATCAGGAAGTGGGATCACATAATTACTCATCGACATATCGATCCACTGTTTATCGTTATCTGTCTCGAATCTTCCGTTCGGAAGCTGTTGCTCAGCCCTCCGTTTATAGAAGAAAAACATTTGTCCTTCCCCTAAAAATTCCCGCCGGCATTCTTTTGTAATCTCCTCCATCAAGGTCGGCTCGGTTGCCACCGAGCTAGGACAATTCCGGCTATTCCGTATCCGATCCAAATACCCTTTGGCGGTTACAAAGTCATCGGTATATTCAGCAGCCAACAAATAAATCTCACTCAACCGGATCAAAGGAACCATCTTATTCAATAACTCAGCCCCACTCGTTGTTATATCTTCATATTTCCGATGATAGTCGATCAGTTTTCCGGCATTGCTATAACTTGCCCAAATATTACGACGATAATCGTTTTCAGAAGCGTAAAAAGAATAGTCTTTCCCCAATTCCAAACGTTTACCCGTGAAAGTATATATCTGGTCCAGGGTCGGCAGGAACAACTTATCCTGAATCTCTGTACCCCGGTAGGAATCATATAACGAAAACATCACTTCCGAAGAAAATACCCGGTCAGGTTTAGAAACATCGGTAGCTGCCGCATGGGTTACAAAAGGGAATATCTCCGCCCCTTCCACCTGTACTTCACGCAGAATCTCTTCGGCAGTAACCAACGCATTACTTTTATCGTGTCCCCAGGCATAAGCCCGGACCAACAAAGCTTTTACAGCATAATAATTCAACCGGAACTGACGGTAATTCAATGCATTATCTCCGATACTGTTTCCCTCGTTCCGTACCCCATCCGTCAAAACCGGATCGGACTCTTTCAGTAAATTCAGAGCAGTTTTCAAATCTCCGATCACCGACTCCAAAACAACTTCAGCAGACAGTAAAGGAGAAATCTGAGCATCGGTATTGGTTACGTAGGGGATACATTCGGCCGTTTTAGAAGTTTCATCGTAAACAGGTCCGAACAGACGCAACATATCCAAATGGAGCATCGCCCTTAAAGCCAACGCTTCACCTTTATACAAACCGTAATATACACCGGGTAAAACGTCTTGCCGTTCATCACATTTTTCGATAATGATATTACAATTCAATATCAGCGCATAAGCCTTTTCCCAGATAACCTGAAATACATCTTTGACATTCTGCTCCTCATATTTATAAGCGCCGAGCATGGAATTAAAATCAGACCCATTCCCGTATTTATAATACTGAGCCATCAAATCGATCACCCCGGCACTCAAATTCCGGCCATAAAGTGAACGATCGACCAATCCCACATATACACCGTTAATCGCTTTTTCAAATCCCTGTCTATCTTCGAAAAGCATATCTTCATTCAAACGATCGGAGGGCGTTATATCTATCCAGGAATTACAGGCACTGAAAACCAACAGGCATAAAAGCCAACCATATTTTATTTTCGTTTTCATATCTCAATCAGTTAATATTACATTTTAGAACGTCACACCTAATGAAAAGGACACCGAACGGGCAAAAGGATAACTCAGACCACGTTCATTTTTTACGGTCGAAATCCGGAAAATATCGTTCATATAAGCCCGGACAGACATCGAAGAAGCTCCGATATGTTTTAACCAGGGAGCTGTACTTTCGTATCCCAACGAAATCGATTCTCCCGACAACACATTATTATCTTCGACAAAACGGGAAGATATCGGCGTCACTTCACTGCTGGCGATAGATTTGAATTTAGCCTGATCACCGGGTTGTTTCCAACGATCGTACAATGCCCGCTTATCCAGATTTTCCCATTTCTTTGAAGAAGAAAGATTTTCTACTTTATCATAAAGGGTCTGCATAAAAATCTGCCCACCCAAACGATAGCGTAAATTAATAGAAGCAGAAAAACCTTTGTAATAGAAAGAAGTACCGATCACCCCCTCCACTTTCGGATCACTGTTTCCGACTACGACTTCATCATCGTAATTATGCACAAAAGTCTGTTCTCCGTTCTTATCCAGGAAAATTTCACGCCCGGTTGCCGGATCGATACCACAAGATCTCACCGCCCATAAATCGGAAGGACTTCCACCGTCGTAATAACGGGTCAGATTACGGTTCCGGTTATCTAAATTATATTTCGTCAATACTTCGCTCACCTCTTTATATTCCGATGTCTGATGACGCAAATTCATATTCACGGACCAAAACATATCTTCTCTACGTATGATAGAATAATTCATCGTCAGGGTTATCCCCTCGGTGATTTGTTTTCCGACATTGCGGGGAAGCGTCTTTACACCGGTCGAAGAAGCCGTACCTATCTGTACCAATAACGGGTCGGTTCTTTTATTAAAATAATCGAAATTGACCCTCAAACGATTGTCGAGGAAAATAATATCGAAACCGATATTCCGGTCCAAGGTTTTCTGCCATTCCAAATTGCGGTTTCCGAGATTCGAAACGATTGCACTCGAACCGAAAATATTCATATTGTCGGTATTATAGGTATAAATCCGGGTAGAGATATAATCATCGAAATTCTGGTTCCCGGGATTACCGATAGAAGCCCGCAGTTTCAACAAACTAATACCCTCTATATCACTGAAAAAAGCTTCTTTATGAATATTCCATCCCAAACCCACAGACCAGGTATTCGTAAACTGCCTGTCCGAACCGAACACGGAAGAACCGTCCGAACGGTAATTCACATCCAGCAAATAACGGTCGTCATAAGCATATCCGAAATTCAGGTAATAACTGACTGCCCGTTTTTTAGAATCCTGATAAGTAGCGTTACCGTCTTTCTGATAACCTAATGCAAAAGCAGGGTTGGAAAATTCATCATCGATAAAGCCCTGAACTTTATAAGCACTATTATTCGATCCATTCTGACTCAGACGCATTCCGCCGACCACATTTACCATATGTTTCTCATTAAATAATTTCCCATATGTCAAACTAAAATCACCATCATAATTCAAGTTTTGAGTATTTCTCTCTTCATAACTTCCTTTATTCGCAATATCTGCCTGACTGTTAAATTCTGTATTGAAAGGAGACCGGAATTTTTTCATCTGTTCGTTCGATTTGGTCAAGCCGAAACGTCCCCGCACCCTTAACTCATCGATCACTCTCCAGTCTACTTCAAAATTATTTGTAAAACCGGTTGTCTTGGTTTCTTCGAAATTGGTTTGGTTCATATCATACAGCGGATTATAGTAAGTTGCTGCATAGTTTTGAAACAATATTTTCTTTAACTCACCATTTTCATCGTATTTCCGGAAATAAGGATTTGCCTTGGCAAATTCAGAAAAAGCAACCGGTTCCCGATCGGCTTTCGAATAATTGATATTCAGATTATTCGTAAAAGATAATTTTCCCTTACGGTAGATCAAGCGGATATTTCCATTCATCACTTCCCGGTCAGAGCCTTTCATCACCCCTTCGGTCTTGCCATAGCTTAATCCGGCACCATACCGGAAAGTAGCGTCTCCCCCTTCAATCGAAAGCGTATGTTTATGCGTAGTAGCAAAACGCAGAGGCTCGTTCATCCAATAGGTATCTACTCCGCGAGCCACTTCTTTCATCAGGTCATTATAGATCTGATCCTGTTCTTCGTCTAAAATATTTCCCTCATCGTCTATCAAACGATAGCAACCGGCCAGGCGTTCGAAAGTCAGTTTCTCATAAGAATTCATCAGATTATAATCCGACAGATCGGCAAAAGTCAACTGCAGATTACCGTTATAGTTTACCCGAAGCGATCCCATGGCAGGTAATTTAGTCTCGACGACCACGACACCGTTAGCTGCTTTCGAACCATAAATGGCTGTAGCTGCAGCATCTTTCAATACGGTGATACTTTGTACCCGGTCCATACTCAAATCGTTGATAGTCTCCAAATCGGATTCGAATCCATCCAGAATAAACAAAGGCTGATTCGGATCGGTTTCATATTCATCGGTTAAGCCTACGATACTACTTTTACCCCGAATCTCGATATTGGGCAAATGGTTGGGGTCGGAACCGAACTCATTGTTTTCGATAATGGCAAATGAAGGATCGAGGGTCTTTAAACTCTGTAATACACTCTGATTCCCGACCATTTTGAGTTCTTTCGAAGTAAAAGTAGTCGTCGATCCGGTAAAACTCTCCTTTTTACGGGTAAAAATACCGTTCACCACCACCTCTTCCATTTCGGCAATATCGTCTTCCAGGACTATATGCAAATTTTCCTGTCCGGTATACTTCACTTCCTGTTTTTTCATACCGACGAACGAAAATACCAGGATCATATCTTTCTGATCGGGAATTTCGAATTTAAAGTTTCCTTCGGCATCCGTCACACCTCCCAGCGTAGTTCCTTTCAATATCACCGTAACCCCGGGTAGTTTTCCCCCTTTGGTATCCGACACAACTCCCTGTACCGTTCTCACTTTTTGGGGAACTGCAGGTGCCGCCGTCTTCGGTGCCGTCTTAATCAGAATTACATCATCGTCCAAACGCCAGGTCAAATGAGTACCGTCGAGCAATTGTCTCATCACTTCCTCGACTCCTGCATCCTGTACCTTCAGGTCTCTTTTCCCACATTTCCTGAGTTCATCCACCCGGTACAAAAACTGGTAATCCGAAACTTTCCGCAGTTCTTTGATAATTTCCAGTATCGACCGTTGCTCTAAATTGAGCGTCACCTTAACTTTTTGAGAAAAGCCGTTAGCACTGACTGTAAATGTTGTCAGTAAAACCAAGTAAATCCCAAGTCGCATAATCTTTAGGAATTTTAACACATACTCTCCGGGACGAAGAGCATACATTCGATTTTTTTTCATAGATTTGTATATATTTAATTAATAATGTGGACGAAAGTTCACAGGGAACGGAAGGAGGTAGGATGCCTTCCGTTCTTTATTTCGTCCCTATCACAACACAATTCTCTTTTATAGAGATTTTTATACCGGACACTTCCTCGAGCATCCGGATAATTTTGTCAAAATCATCATATTTTTTCAAATCACCACTGAAGGTATATTGTTTTACTTCTTCATTGGTATAAAACACAGACATTTCATACCAACGCTGCAATTGTTTCATAATTTGCTCCAACGACTGTTCTTCGAATATAAATTTCCCGTCTTTCCAAGCCAGATACATACCGACATCTACTTTTTGTACCCGAAGCGACCGATCGCCTTTACAAAACAGAGCTTGTTCTTCCGGTTTCAGCCGCACAGAACCTTTCTCATCTCCCACTTCGACACTCCCTTCCGCCAACGTTGTCGTAACCTGCTCATCGTTTTCGTAAGAAGCCACATTAAATTTCGTTCCCAATACTTTCACGTCTATACCGGCGGAAGTGGTTACCACAAAAGGGATTTGTGCATTCTTCGCCACTTCGAAATAAGCTTCTCCTTTCAGAAATACCCGGCGTTTCTCAGCGGTAAAATTGACCGGATAACGCAACTCGGTTTCCGAATTCAACCACACCCGGCTCCCATCGGCCAGCTGAATCTGAAATTCTCCGCCTTTAGGGATAATCAGGGTATTGAATACTTCTTCCTTTTCCAGACTATCCGATTGCTGATAAGTAATGCCCTGCTCATCGAGCCGGACCTGTTGCAAATCAGCTTCCCGGCCCCAACCCACCGAATCGTTCAACAACATTGTTCTGCCATCGGCCAATACCAACAAAGGACTTCCCTGAGCCAAACTAATCGTCTGAGTAGTCCTTTCACTCGTTTTACGAGTCTCATCCAACTGCCACTTCAACACTCCCGCAGCTCCCAATAATAACACGATCAAAGCCACATAACGATACCAGTATCTAAAAACAGGATGAATAGTCCGGTTTCGTTTACTGAATTTTTTCCATTGCCGACCGATTTCTTCTTCCGGATAAGGCTCCAGAATATCGCCTGAGCGGAATTCTTGCAAAAGCTCCTGATATTCCTGTTCATTGCCGGCCGATTCTTTCCTCCAGGCCTCCAGTTTCGCACGGCGGTCCTCATCGATAATTCCGGCAAATTCCTCGGCTATCCATTGAGAAACCAGTAAACGATGTTGTAAATCATCCATAAATTTTCACTTTTACACCGACGCCTTTTTTGACATCATTTATATAAAAGACGACATTTCTTCTTAAACGGGTGAATGAGGATAGAAAATTTATTAAAAATTAAAGTTATAAACTTTCCGGCCGGAACCATTAACTTTTGTTAATTCCAAAGCAATTAATATTTTATTGCTACTTCCATTAATACTCAGCTCCTCATTTTTGTTTCGGATCGATCGGTGTGTGGTTAAGCAGAATAATCACGTAAGATAACAAATAATAAAAGCAGATATTCCTTCGAAAGAACCTGCCGCAATACGGCATAAGCATTCTTTTTCAATGTTTTGACGGTATTCACGGAGATACCTAGTTTTTCTCCTACTTCGGCATTGCTGAGCCCTTCCATACTCAGCATAATAATCTGCTTACTCTGAGCAGGCAGCTTGTCGATCGCCGTATGCAGGATACGGAAAGTCTCTTGCCGGGTAACTTCTTTTAGGAATACAGGATCGTCCGCTTCTTCTCCATGCATGTACTCAGACAGATAATTAGCTTCGGCTTTCTTATGTTTGATAAAATCTAAACAAAGATTCCGGGCTGCAATATACAGAAAAGCCTTGGCATTCCCTAAAGAGTCGAATTCATTCCATTTTTCATACACTTTTACAAATACCTCCTGCGCAATATCGGCCACTTCCTCCTCTTCCGTATATCGTTTAATAAAGTGACATACCGGAATAAAAAAACGTTCGAAAAATTCCTTAAATTCTTTACTTTCCCTTTTCTGCATATTCCTCCCAAGCTCTTTCCAGCAAAAATACAATTTTTTTATGGACAGAGCAATACAGTAACCGATCAGGCAGAGAATAATCGTTAACGATGATATTGTCCCTTATCTTTCACTAAAATAACCTTCAGTTCCGGATCGTCCAGCATTTTATGCCCCTTAGGGGTAAGCAGCAATTGCCATTGGGTTGTCCGATGTTTCCAGGTCAACAAATCGATAGATCGGTTCAAATTTTCCTTGATGGTCGAATACCACCAACCCGGAAAGGATAAAGCATGGACTATTTTATGGTCCACCGCTTTCCTTAATTTATCCATGTAAGAATCGATTTCTTCGGATTCCAACCGAGACGGATTTTCCCAACCGATATACAAAGAAGTATAATATCCTTCCTCTGTAAATCGCTGCAAAGCTTGCCAATTACGACTTTCAATGATCAACCTTTCTTTGTCGATGTCATACCGGGAAGTCAGATCAGCCAACTGAGTTAACATAGCCGAAACATTTTGCAGATCGAGATTTTTAATATCCAACCACAATTTACCTCCATTTTGCTGAATATAGCCAAAATAAGGTTCTATAGACAGGTTAAAACTAGTATCTATATCATATGTCACACCGAATACCGAATCCTGCCGAAAGACGATATCTACTTCAAAGTTACTATACCTTTCACTGTGTTCATATAATTTTTCCATCGAATTGCAACGATGCAACCAAATTTTATCCGGATGCTCCCCAACCTCGTCGATGGCTACGATACACCAAAAAAATAGTCCAATGACACAGGCAACTCCTATAAATCGAATAATACGCACAATTTTTTCTTTTCACTCGGATAAAAGTAAAAAAGACCTGACAAAACCACAAAAATATTCGACAAAACCGGAATTTATTTCGATTAAATAACGAATTTTATCCATCTTTTAAGTCTGATCTCTGATTTCCCCCCCTCTCCCTTTATCCGTACCAACCCATCGCTTAGCCGGATGAACCGAATAAACTTTCAGGCGATTCATTTGACAATCCTGAAATAATAATTATATTTGTCACGAAAAATCACCTTATAAGTCGGAATAATATCATTTCTGGGAGGCTCGGAAGGAGCAGTCTCCGGGAAAGGTTTGTATTTCTAACAAAAAAAGGAGAAAAATAAAATTGTTCTTACTCAATCTTGAACTAAAACAATACCCCTAAGTGTGAGTATCGAAAACATTTCATATCTTTGTTGCGTCCTTTACAGGATAGCATTTTAAAGATGAAAGTGTTTCACTTTTATCCTTGACAGGAAATCTGACAATTTCGAGAATACAAGGATAATCAATACAAACACTCATCACTTGTCTGTTGATGTATCGTCAAAGTACATACGGATAAGTGTGGGGTATTGTTTATTTGTATTCGGGTTTTGTCAGAACCTCCTGTCAGATAAAGCAAGGCTCCACACTTTCTTTTTATAATCAACCGGCCAATCGGAGTCTGTGGTCATAAAACGATTTGAACATCAGTTATAAAATTCAAATTCATTGCATTATGAAAAAAATTTCATTCATTCTGCTGGCTTTGCTATGCTGGTCAAGTATGGTGTCGGCACAGGAAAATAACAATCGTTTACGTAAAAAGTACCGCAATCTGAGTTTTGTAAAGCAGGAATTCGAACCGGCTTCTTACTTCGGTATGGATCAAACGCTCAAAAGTAATTTCGGAGCAGCTTTCACCGTCGGCAGGACTTTTTATCTTCATAAAAAACCGATAGCCGGTTTGATCCGTTTCGGTCTCGACGCCACCTGGTTCGATTTGAATTACACCAATTACAAACTCGAATACCGTTGGGAAGACAATTACGATGAGGAAGAAGAACCAGAAACCAGTAATTTCCATCAAGCTGAAATCGGCATGCAAGTAGGTCCTTCTGTTACCGTCAACCCGGTCGGGAAACTAAACGTCAACGCTTATTTCCGGTTTGCCCCCAGTTTTTCAGCTTTATACGACGACGATACCCTCCTGGGAAACTATGCTTCTTATTTTGTCACCGGCGGCGGTATCTCTTACGGAGTTATCGGCCTTGGAGTGGAGTCCAGATGGGGAAGTTGTAAATTTAAATCTTTCGGAAGCGGTGATTCCGAAGAAGACGAACAGGAGCCGGCACCCGGAAAATCCAAATTCAACGGAATGCGTGTTTACCTATCCTTCAGATTTTAATATTAAATCAGCTTAATCATGAAAAAGATATTACTATTCATTCAGTTGTTTATTGCTGTATGCCTGACAGCCTGTTATACCAATGTGATTACCGATTATGAAGGCGAAGGCGACGGAGGCGGCGGAGGCAATCCTTCCAATCAATTTATAACCCTGTCCGATCCTGCTCAACTCAATCAGACAGCTTATGCCGACTCTCCCTCCTGCGAGATCACTTTTACCACCACCTCTTCGTGGGAGAGTTATATCCAAAACGATGAAGCCCGCTCCTGGGTTACCGTAACCCCTTCTGCCGGAGAAGAAGCCGGGGAACATACCGTGCAAATATTATTAGATGAAAACACGACAGGAAATCCCCGGACAGTTCGAATCGACCTAAACTGTCAAAGCCAAACCGAAACAATCACAATCAATCAGGAAGCTGTCCGGCAGGACGGCAGTTTCCCGGAATCTTACGAACCGGATCCCTTCGAAGCCTGGGTGGAGCGCATTACCATCACAGAAATCACAGAAGGAGTAGAAAACCGGAATAATTGGCTGGAAATCAGATTCGGTTACAACGATGACCAAATTCAGTATATTGAAAAAACAGGCATTTATACAGAAAATATCGAAGGTGAAGAAATTCAAAATGAAACGATACTGTCGGATATTCATATAAATTATATGCCCGAAGATCACCGTTTATTTTATGAGCAGAATATTTATGAAAATAACAATCAGGTTACTCAAAAACTTTACAGCGAATGTATGCTGAACGAACAAGGCCATATCAGGGAAAATCAGGCAACTTACTTCGACATGATGAGTAATGAAGAGCCCATATCGATTGTATATCGTTACAAAAATTTCCGTTTACAAAATATCGGTAGCGACCAGGAACAGTTCCAATATATATGGTCGGATCAAAACAGAGTAGAAACACAGGAAAAAATCACAAGTGACGCTGAATATGCTACTCTGGAAACCTTCACGTACACCACGGAAGAAAATAATAAAGCCAACCTGGACCTTAATCAACTTTATCAGGAGGACTACCTGTCGATGGTCGGTTTGCTAGGGAAACGCAGCCAAAATCTGTTGGCTTCGATCAGCGACAAAAAAGGCAGCAGAACAGAATTCAGTTATACTTTCAACATGTCCGGTTATGTAGAAACCATTACAGCCACCCATTTCTCTGAAGGTATTAAAACTCCGACGAAACAAGTGTATACTATCTTTTATCAAGGCTTTTGAAGTTGAAAATCCACATCCTTTTCAACAATTACGGAGTAATTTTCAACTTTCAGGTCCTATCTTTTTCAGTGACAACGGTTACAGTGATCAGATTTGATTTCCATAACCGTTGTCACTAAAAAACGGCAGGATTATTTCGGTATTTGTTCGTCTTCGGTATTCGTGTCCGGGAACGCGATCGCTTCTGTCGGTCGTCTGCCTTTTTCTTTCATTGACCGGTGGTATCTGACGAACGTAGTGAGGAGTTATGCTATACATCTCCCTCACAAAATTACCCCTTTCCGCGAGAAACACAAACAAAAAAAATTCAGAAAATTTAATTCAGAAATCAAAATTCCAATTCTTCGGAAAATTGACTATTTTAGCAGATCATTTTATCACCATTTTCATGACAGATTTAAAAGCAATCACTTCACATTTTGCCATTTCGGGAGAGGTGGCAGAAATAAAACCGTTAGGATCGGGGTTGATCAACGATACCTTCCTGGTAACAACCCGATATCCCGATACCCCGGATTACGTATTACAACGCATCAATCAGGCTATTTTCACGGATGTTCCTTTATTACAGGAAAATATCCGTTACATTACCTCCCGTATCCGTTACCATTTGCAACAACGGAATGCAAACGATATCGACAGGAAGACATTGACTTTAGTACCTGCTACAGATGAAAGGCTTTATTATTACGACGGCAACAGTTACTGGCGGCTGACTATTTATATCGCCGGATCGAAGACTTTCGAACAAGTGACACCGGACCTGGCCTATCAGACCGGAAGAGCTTTCGGAGAATTTCAATACTTTCTGTCAGACATTCCGAATCCACCGATCGGAGCGACCATTCCCGACTTTCACAACATGGAATTCCGCCTCGGACAGTTCCGGGAAGCGATCGCTCGAGACAAAGCGGCCCGTCTGGCTAAAGTGCAACCGATCGTGGATGAATTGCTCGGACGTTCTGAGGAAATGTGCCGGGCTGAACGGCTTCATCGCGAAGGAAAATTACCTAAACGCATTACCCATTGCGATACAAAAGTCAACAATATGCTGTTCGATCAGGATGACCGTTTTCTCTGTGTGATCGACCTCGACACAACGATGCCTGGATTTGTATTGTCGGATTTCGGTGACTTTATCCGTACCGCTGCCAATAAAGGAGCAGAAGACGATAAAGAATTGGACCGGGTAGGTCTCGATATGGAAATATTCCGGGAATTTGCCCGGGGCTATCTCGAAACGGCAAGTGCCTTCCTTACCCCTATCGAAAAACAATTGTTACCCTATGGGGCACAACTTCTAACCTATATGCAAACCGTCCGTTTTCTGACCGATTACCTCAACGGAGATACATACTACAAAATCCAATATCCCGAACACAACCTGCAACGGACCTTGGCTCAATTGACCCATCTCCACAGCATAGACAGTCATCTGGAAGAAATGAACGCCTGGATTAATCAACTCTCAAATCAGTAATTATATGAAAAAAATCACTTACCTATTGACCGCTTTTCTGATCCTGGGCATCAGCAGTTGCCAATGTCCTAAATCTTCGGATCAAACGACTCCCAATCTGATTCGCACCGCTATTCCGGAACGTCCGGCCGGTCAGACAGACGTCATAGGCCTTCGCTGTGCACCCCTCGACACCGTACGGGTCGGTTTTATCGGATTAGGCATGCGCGGCCCGGGGGCCGTCTATCGTTTTACCCAAATCGAAGGTACCGCCATCAAAGCCCTCTGTGACCTTTATCCCGAACGGGTAGAAAAAGCCCAGGAGATCCTCATCAAAAACAATCGTCCCCAGGCTGCCGCCTATAGTGGAGAAGAAGGCTGGAAACAACTTTGTGAACGCCCCGATATCGATCTGGTATATATCGTCACTCCGTGGTTGCTGCATACTCCCATAGCCGTTTACGCCATGGAACACGGTAAACATGTCGCCATCGAAGTCCCCGCAGCCATGAATCTCGATGAATGCTGGCAACTGATCAATACTTCCGAAAAGACCCGCAAGCACTGTATGATGCTGGAAAACTGCGTATACGACTTTTTCGAACTTACCACCCTGAATATGGCCCAACATGGATTGTTCGGTGATATCCTCCATGTCGAAGGTTCGTATATCCACAACCTGGAAGAATTCTGGGCGGCCTATCAAGGCAACTGGCGGCTGGATTTCAATGAAAAATACCGGGGGGATGTATATGCCACCCACGGCATGGGACCTGCCTGTCAACTCCTCGACATCCACCGGGGAAATAAAATGAACTACCTCGTTTCTATGGATACCAAAGCCCTGACCGGCCCGAAACTGGTAGAAAAGATCAACAAACGGGACGGTAAGGATTTCCAGAACGGAGACCATACGATGACGATGATTATGACCGAAAACGGCCAAACCATGCACATCCAGCACGACGTCATGAATCCCCGGCCTTATTCCCGGATGTACCAACTGACCGGCACCGAAGGTTTCGCCAACAAATATCCGGTAGAAGGCTATACATTCCGTTCTCCGGAGCAGGTCGAAGGTGTACCCGATCACGAAAATTTAAGTATGCACTCGTTCGTCCCGGCAGATGTGAAACAGGCGCTGATGGAGCAATACAAACACCCCATTCAGAAAGAACTGGAGGAAAAAGCCAAAAAAGTCGGCGGACACGGTGGCATGGACTTCATCATGGATTACCGGTTGGTATATTGTTTACGCCACGGCCTCCCTCTCGATCAAGATGTCTATGACGCAGCCGAATGGTCCTGTCTGGGCGAACTCACCCGCCTCTCCATCGAAAACAACAGCATGCCCGTCGAGGTCCCCGATTTCACCCGGGGCAGTTGGCAAAAAATGAAGGGATACCATCATTTTATGATCGGAGAATAATTTTACCCCTCATTCAAAATAAAAATCGTGCAGAACCTTCCCGGATCTGCACGATTTCATTTTTGGTATTTATATAGATATTTACATGAAATGTACGTTTGTAGGTATAAATATGTATATAACTACCAAAAATTATAAATTTAAGTCTCTTTTGATATGATTTACCGGGTTTCTTCCTATCTTTGTCCTCGCATACCATGGGGCAGACCTGGATTTGACAGCATGAAGAATAGGTATGTAAGCATGTCGGGAGCAGTGAAACGGCCCGTAAATCCCGGACACAAAATTTTAGTTGGCGAAAATAATTACGCTCTCGCTGCCTAATCTTTAGAAGATTGAAGGCTTAATCCCTGTTCAAGGAACGGGGACGGGACATCCCGCCGGTGGTTCCACCTTATTCCGGCCGGCATACGGGGTGCAGTCAATTTAAGGTTAGTCTTAGCCCACCTTTGGCGAAAGGCGAAAATTTAAGAGGATAAGCGATGGCTTGGGTGCCACTTTCCGGACTATCGTCGAAAACCAATAAGCGGCTAAGCATGTAGAAAGCATATTGATTCCGTGTTTGGACCAGGGTTCGATTCCCTGCTGCTCCACCGATTAGAATTAAACCACTGATTTACAGTGGTTTTCTTTTTCTCACAACCTATAAATTTTCGTATTCTGGTCCATTATTTGGTCCACTTATTTTCCTAAATCTGGTCCATTTTTCAAGGTGGACCAAATATCTTCATAAGTAACAGAAGCAGTGGCATTTAATGGTCATTATTATGCTATCAAAAACCCTTATTTATTACTTCCACTACAACTCAAAAGAGTCCACTAACGGATTAGCCCCAATCTATTGTAGAATTACAGTAAACAGCACTCCTAAAAAGTTTGCCACAGGTTTATATGTACAGGCTAATAATTGGGATACTGTAAAACAAAAAGCCAAAGGCAGAAACGAAGAAGTACAATTCATTAATTTCAAACTGGATTGCCTAACCAAACAAATCAAAGACTGTGAACGTAAATTAATTGATACGTTAGGGACATTTAGTATTGAAGACCTCTATTTCCAACTTAAAGGCGGGGCAGAATTAACAGGTGATACTTTTCTAAAATTAATGAAAGACCGCCTTGATGTGATGGGCAAACTTGTAGGAACAGAATATTCCAAAGATACATACAGAAAATTCAAAGACGTATATAACCACACAATCAATTTTATTAAGAAGCAATACAATATGAGCGATATACCTTTGAAAAAACTGGATTATCAATTTATAGCTGCTTTTCAGCAATATCTTCTTACAGACCGCAAGCAAATACCCAATACCGTCAATAAAACACTGCAAAAGGTTATTGAAGTTGCAAAATATGCAGTAAAATGTGGTTACTTGGAAAAGAATCCTTTTAATGCGTATGAGCGATTGAAAGTTGGTACTAAGTCTATTACATTTCTAACTGATGAAGAAATTGAACAATTAGAAAATTATCATTTCACACAACACAGATTAGAGCAAGTAAAGGACTTATACCTGTTTTCCGTTTACACAGGTTTAGCTTACAGAGAAGCAGCCAATCTATGTAAAGCACATCTCATAAAAGGATTGGATAATGAAATATGGATAAACATGACACGTCAAAAGACAGGTAACAGTATGGAGATTCCCCTACTACCTCCTGCACAAAAAATTCTTTCTAAATATATAACAGGTAACGAACCTATTAATAAACCATTATTACCTATGATTAGTAATCAACGTATGAACTCCTACCGTGCGCCCGTAAAGGTAGCGTAATGAATGTCTCTTTAGCAAGAGACTAGACTAGATTCTAAGTCTACTTCCAACCGACTTATCCGGCGGGGAAACCCAATGGGGAGTGTCGCATGTCGGTTGCAGCATGGCCGCCCTAATTGCCAAGGGCGAGTGCATCGCTGGGGAGAAAGACAGACACGAGGATGAAGCCTATACTGGTTGAACGATAGTTCAGTGAGGCATGTTGGACTTGTGACGAAAGGCAGTTG
>NZ_CFKYFN010000044.1:0-57358 GCF_985060555.1 Odoribacter sp.
TCCCATGACATCCCGAAGCTTGCAGACCATCTCCCAGATGGGTTGATAACGTTTGTGACCTAACTGGCGACGGATTTCCTCTGTTGAAAAGGATTTCTTAGTGCTTGTTAGCAGGAACATGGCTGCTATCCAGTAACGGAAAGGCAGCTTGCTATGTTCCATAACAGTTCCGGAGCGTAATGATTGCCTATGATGGCAGTGCTTGCACTCAAAAACAAGTTTATTGGCATCCCAGCGATGTTCCGTACAGCCACAATGTTTGCAGACAATACCTGATTGTTCCCTCTGTTCCTTCAGATAAGCAATGCAAGATGCTTCATCGGGGAACCGTTGCATGAAATTTAGTATGTTCATAATGATATTTCGGATTAAAACAACATTATGAATATACTGAATTTCAGCAAAATACGCAAATATTTTTGTATAAATATTTATTATTAAAACATTCGTATGATGTTAAATAAATTAACGGACATTATACGGATAATCATATAATTTTATTCAGGAAATAAGTCAGAATCAGACATGCTGAAATTTCCGGCTGGCACGGAGCATATGCCGCATAATGCTGACTAACTCCTGTGACTCCTGCAACAAATTCAGGTATACCAAAGACAATTTAACACTACTGTTCTCTTCCTGCATTCTTTCGATACGCATTTTATGCAAACGGGATAAACAGGTTTTCAACTCTTCCCCTTCGGCAAGTACCAAATCGGCCTCTTCATAATTTCCTTTGTCAATAATATCTTTTGTCCGTTCGAGCAAACTTTTCAGCATATCCCGGATCGGTACGAATTCTTCGGCACACTCTGCCGGTAAGGGATTAAAATTGTTATCCACATGTTCTTTACAGGGCTCACACATCCGTTTAAGGCAATACATCATCTGCTCGCTACTATTGCTTCCCAAGTGGAACCAGGTATTCTTTTCAATGGCCACATTCCTATCGATCCGCCGCATACCGAGTGTTTCTTTCCGCCGTATTTTCTTCAAAATATCTTTTTCGTCATTGGTAGAAGAAACGGCCTTTCGCAGGCTTTTCAGATCTTCCCGTATAAATCCATCCGTCATCTGTCCATAAGTATTGGCGGCAAAATCCAGTACTTTCACCAGATTTTCCCTCACATGCTGACGGAGCAAATTCCAAACGACCGCCTTATCTTTAGAGGAAAGCATCTGTTGAAAAACATCGTCCTGTTTTTCACTCTTCATCTTTTTCCGGTATTTGTTATTACTGCGGATCAAGATAAAAGCCGCCACCCCGATCATAATAACCATGGCCGTCATGCCACCAAAATACATGATCATAGTTACAAAAAAGCAGATGATAAATGCAGCTCCTGCAGTAATAAACCAACCACCGATCACCGAGAGCACACCGGTCACCCGGAATACGGCACTCTCCCTTCCCCAGGCCCGATCGGCCAGCGAACTACCCATAGCCACCATAAAAGCGACATAAGTCGTTGACAAAGGCAATTTTAAGGAAGTACCTAATGCGATCAACAAACCGGCCAATACCAGGTTTACCGAAGCCCTGACCAAATCGAAAGCCGCTCCGTTAGCCAGGATCGCCTCATCTTTGTTAAACCGGCTATCCAACCATACCTTGACCTTCTCCGGAATAATCTTCGAAATGTTATTCCCTAAAGTAGTCATCGAACGTACCAGACTCCGCGCAATAGCCGAAGAACCGAACATCTCGTTTCCATCATCCTGACGCGAAAGATCGACAGAAGTCTTGATTACATTTTGGGCTTTTTTGGAAGTAATCAGAGAAATAACCATAATCACTCCGGATAAAAATAAAAAGATAAACGGTGTTTTCGCAGGCTCATTTAAAGCTCCCATAAGGTAGTCATTAGCCACCCCGTTTCCATTTGCCATAAAATCGGTATAACTGGAAAAACCGGCTAAAGGAACACCCACAAAATTAACCAGGTCGTTACCTGCAAAAGCCATGGCCAAAGCAAAAGTACCCAACAAAACGATCACCTTGAAGACATTCACTTTACACCAATGCAGGATTTGCATGAGCACGGTGAAGAAAACAAAACACCCACCGACAATAGTCAAAGTATTGTCTTTTACCCACAACTTATGAGCATCTGTCATAAAAGAAGCATCTTTTATTCCTTTGATCAGCATAAAATAAATAATGGCCGTCACAGCAATCCCGCCGAACAAGCCAATCGTCCATTTTAGTTTAGTAGTATAATTAAAGGTAAAGATAATCCGCGACAGGTATTGTACCAGCGTTCCGAAAAAGAAAGCGATAGCCACCGATAGGAAAATACCTAAAATAACGGTCAATGCTTTCTCGGTATTCAGCAATTCGGCAAAAGTCAGAGACTCGGGACCGGCAGCAATTTTCAGCATAGCCAAAGCAAAAGTACCTCCCAGCAGCTCAAATACCATCGAGACAGTCGTCGATGTCGGCATCCCCAAGGTATTGAAGATATCCAGCAACACCACATCGGTCACCATGACCGCCAGAAAGATACACATCAGTTCATTGAAATGAAAAGCTTCCGGCCGGAATATACCGTGACGGGCAATTTCCATCATCCCGTTACTCATGGTTGCTCCACAAAAAATACCGGCAGCAGCAATCAGAATAATCGTTTTAAACGAGGCAGCCTTGGCACCGATAGCCGAATTCAAGAAGTTTACGGCGTCATTACTGACCCCTACAGTTAAGTCGAAGATCGCGAGGAGAAAAAGGAAAATAACAATTCCCAGATAAATTGATTCCATTCTTTAGGTTTTACTTACGGCCGCAAAAATAGAAGGGAGTTGTTACAGGTTTATTTCAAAATTGTTACAAAATTGTTACGACAAAAGAAAAGAAGTTGAAAAGTGGCTGATTCACTGAATTGAAGGGTTATTGTGGTACTGGGAGAGGGAGTAAAAAAAGAAACAAAAAATCCTTCTGTTCTGACAATCCCTGACAGATTTACTATTTTTGCATGTAAATTCATTGGAAGATGTTTTCAAAAAATATTGCGATCACCGATACGACAGACGGATTGCCCAATCCCCGGCGGATATGGGCAGTGATAGCAGCTTCGCTGGCGTTAATCATGTCGGTGTTGGATGCTAATATTGTCAATGTAGTACTTCCGACTCTTTCGCGTGAATTCGGGACTTCTCCCTCGACCACGATTTGGGTGATGAATGCTTATCAGCTGGCTATTACGGTGTCCTTATTGTCTTTCTCTTCGCCAGGAGATATCTACGGCTATCATAAAGTTTTTCTTTCGGGAGTCGCCGTTTTTTGTGTCACATCGCTGATCTGTGTCTTATCGACTTCTTTTTGGATGCTGACTGTAGCCCGGGTGCTCCAGGGGTTCGGAGCGTCGGCCATCACAAGTGTGAATACGGCACAACTCCGGACTATTTATCCCCGGAAATACTTAGGACGCGGCTTGGGGATCAGTGCGATGGTCGTTGCCGTATCGGCTGTCGCAGGCCCTTCTGTTGCGAGTATCATCCTTTCGTTAGGTAGCTGGCAATGGCTTTTTGCGATCAATATCCCCCTCGGCCTGCTGGCTTTGATTATGGGCCTGATCTATCTCCCCCACCGCGAGAAGAAGCAAAACCGGAAATTCGATAAAACCAGTGCCCTCGCCAATGCCCTTACTTTCGGACTGCTCATTTACTCGATGGAAGGATTCGCACATCATGAAAATGCCTATTTACTTGCAGCCCAAATCTTCTTGTTATTTATCGTCGGTTATTATTATATCCGCCGTCAATTACACCAGGACTTTCCGTTATTACCGGTAGATTTGTTAAAAATACCTATTTTTTCCCTATCGGTATGTACATCGATTTGCTCGTTCACTGCCCAGATGCTGGCTTTGGTATCTCTCCCGTTCTTCTTACAAAATACGTTAGGACGCACGGAGGTAGCTACCGGTTTATTGCTGACTCCCTGGCCCGTAGCGACTTTGTTCACGGCTCCTCTGGCAGGGTATCTGGTAGAACGCATACATGCCGGAATTTTAGGAAGTATCGGGATGCTGATTTTTGCTACCGGTCTTTTCCTGCTGACTGTATTGCCGGCTATTCCTACCGATGGGGCGATCATCTGGCGTATGATCGTTTGTGGGATCGGTTTCGGACTTTTTCAGACTCCCAATAACAGTACAATCATGGCCTCCGCCCCCATCCAGCGCAGTGGAGGGGCAAGCGGGATGATCGGTACGGCCCGGCTTTTAGGGCAAACCCTGGGAGCAACCCTTGTGGCCCTATTGTTCAGTTTCGTTATGCACGACAAAGGAACTACGGTGTGCCTGTGGGCCGGAGCGATATTCGCCTTAATAGCCGCTGTCGTGAGTTGTTTCCGCCTCTCTCAGCAAATGCCCCTGAAACACACCGATCGGGAATAAAAACATAGGCAGTTATATACATATTTACACTTATAAACGTACAGTTAGGGTAAACCGTATATAATAACCCAAACATAAATTTATAGCCGATAAGAAGCAAAAAATGATTTTAATACTATCTTTGTTCACCTACCTAAAGAAAAAAAGATGAAAGCAATTTACAAATACGACGGACCATTAGGCACATACGCCCTGGAAGAGCAAAACGGATTACTTACCCGCCTATGGCTCGGCGACCGGATGGCCTTGCTTCCCGGAGAGACCGAAATAAGTGAAACCCCTCTATTAAAAGAGGCCCACCGACAGCTAACCGCCTATTTTGCCCGGGAACAAAAACAATTCGACCTTCCTATTGCGCCGGAAGGAACACCTTTTCAACTCAAAATCTGGAAATTATTACAGGAGATTCCTTATGGCACCACGATCACCTATGGTGAACTGGCACGCAGAAGCGGAGATATAAAAGCCAGCCGGGCGGTAGGTATGGCCAACAGCCGTAATCCCCTGCCAATCCTGATTCCCTGCCACCGGGTGATCGGAAGTGGCGGTAAGCTGACCGGATATACCGGAGGACTGAACATAAAAATCGGTTTGCTGCAAATCGAAGGAGCGCTCGACCTTTCTTTATGGCCGGAATCTCCGAACTACTGAGATATTTTACAGTTGTTTTGTATATTTTTACATTCATTCTTATCAAAAATCCAAAATCAGCCATTATCTTTGTTCAAATCACAAAAAAACACATCATGAAACATTTATTTCTATTATTTCTTTTGATCCCTGTGACACTTTTTGCACAGGTCGACAAAAAATATTTAGCCGGTGCTGTGCCTGTTGTCGATGACAGAGTTGTTTTCACCGAAGAACTGAACCTCCCGGGACGTTCTCAAAATGACATATTCGCCACTTTGTTACAATGGGCGACTACCCGTTTTATAACCACCGAAGAGCTGCAAAGCCGGATACTTTACTCCGATCAGGATAAAGGACAAATCGCCTGTATGGGACAGGAATACCTGGTATTCACCAATAAAGCTCTATCGCTCGACCGGGCTGTAATCAATTACCAAATGTTCATCACCTGCAAACCGGGGAAATGCGAATTAAAAGTTACCGCTATCCGTTATCAGTATAACCGGGGCACTGCCGGTCAGGAAATAATTCCGGCCGAAGAGCAGATTACCGATCAGCATACACTGAATAAAACGCAGACTAAACTGATCAAGTCTACCGGGAAATTCCGGATCCATACCATCGATCTGGTAGATAAATTATTTGCCGATGCAGCAGCAGCTGTCGGAGCGACACAGGTAAGTGCTCCCGTCGCCACCCAAACACCGGCCGTACCCCGGGTTCCTGTCACTTCGACTACCGTACAAGCACCGGACAATACCATTACGCCGGCCAACCTGGAAGGTTACCGTCAGATCAGTCCCGATAAAATCCCCGGAAATATCTATAAAATGTTGTCGGAAAACTGGATGCTGATCACAGCCGGTAATGACGCCCAATACAATATGATGACTGCCAGCTGGGGCGGCCTGGGACATATGTACAACAAACCGGTTGCTTTCTGCTTTATCAACCCGACGCGGTACACCTATCAGCTGATGGAAAACAACGACACTTACACCTTGAGTTTCTACACCGAAACGTATCGGGACATCCTCAACTATTGCGGTACAAACAGTGGAAGAGACAAAGACAAAGTGAAAGAAGCCGGCCTGACACCTATCACAACCCCTTCGGGCAGTAAGGCATTCTCAGAAGCCTGGATGATTATCGAATGCCGTAAAATGGTTTCTCAATCGCTGATCCCTGAAGCATTACACGATTCCCAGGCCAAAGAAAAATGGGGAACGCAATTACACAAAATGTATATCGGAGAAATTCTGAATGTCTGGGTTAAATAACAACGAATTCCGGCTTCATCAATTCAGTGTTGAAGTCTGTGATATTATCCGACAAATTCCCGCCGGCAAGGTACTGACCTATGGTCAGATTGCCCGTCTGGCGGGATTTTCAAATTATTCCCGTTGGGTGGGTAAAATCCTGTCACACCATCCGGGCACAGCGGCCCTACCTTGTCATCGGGTGGTCAACAGCCAAGGACGGACAGCTCCTCACTGGCCCGGACAAAAAAGCTTACTTGCCGCCGAAGGAATCACTTTTCAACCGAATGGTCGTGTCGATCTGAAACGGCATCTCTGGTTGTCTATTCCTTCTTAGCTTTTTTTCCCGACCGGAATATCAGGTGTTCCAATATCAATACCGTAATGACCCCCATGACAAATCCATTTCCCACGATAGGCCGGATCAGAGCAGGAATACTATTCAATGCTTCGTCGGGAGCAAAAGATAATAATAAAGCGACCATCAATGAAAACCCGACCACAATCCCTCCGTCGAAACCGTCGACCGCCTTTTCCCGGATCATCATTTGCATACCGGCCGACAACTGCGAAGCCATCAGATAAAGCAAAACCGCCCCCATAACCACTCCGGGAATGGCATTCAGACATTCGATAAAACCCGGAAAAAATGCACAGACAACCAATCCGATACCGGCCGGTATCAGCGGGAAACGGGAAGCACAACCTGTTGCAGCGATAATCCCCGGACTCATAGAATAATCTACCGGTCCGACAATCCCTAATGCCCCCGATACCACATTAGCCAAACCCGTGATGCCCACTCCGCGGGTAGTACGGCGTTCCATATGATCGGCACCGATCATCCGGCCTACGGCCTGAATAGAACCCAATTCGTTTACAATCAGCGCAATAAAACAAAAAAAGAAAGACAATACCGCTCCCAAATCGAATTTCCAGGACCATAATCCGAAATACCCCTCATGCCCGGCTTGTATCCCTCCTGTTTCGGGGAATCCCATCACACTATAATACACCATACTTCCAACCAGAATCCCACCCAAAACCACAATGGATTTCCAAATTCCTTTCAATAATTTATTGGCCAAAATCATTGCCAAAGCCAATAACAAAGCAAAAAACAAATGGAACAAGACAGACGAATTTCCTGCAAAAATCAAACGGAGGATCACCGGGGACAGAGTAAAAGCAATCAGACACAGAATCACAACAATGATCCGGGGAGTAAATACGGCTTGTAAACGGGACAATAAACCGGAAAAAGCCAGCAAAGTGAGTATTCCACCTCCGATCATCAGCGAACTATAGATACCTTCGACCCCTATCGAAACCGTCGAAAGAATCCCGATCAGTAACACCGAAGCCGGTCCGATGACTAAAGGCAGCCGATGTCCCCACAACATCTGGACAATCATAGCCAATCCCATGATTCCGAACAGCTTCTGCATATAAAAAATCTGTTCGACCTGATCCGTGTAATGCAAACGGGCTACAATAATCCCGATAATCACCACACAAGGAATAGAAACAATCCACCATTGCAGTCCATACATCAACATCGGGAAAAATCCCGGCCTATCGTTCAAATTAAATTTCATCCTACAAAAAATAAAAATTATCGTCTGTAAATTTACTATTTAAAACCCACAATAACAACAAAAGTATCCCCCACTCTGTATCATCGCCCGGAAACATTAAGAAGATGAAATTTTCATTTTGAAGTATATCCGTATTTACCGGAAAAAAGTCCCGGACATCGCCATTGGCCGGACTAAAAAACAATCGGGCTGTAATAAACAGACATAACATACAAAAGAAAAAATTGCGATCTTTGCACTGTTTTTTCAGAGAAGCAATATGGAACTAAAGACTATTCTAAAAAGATACCCGGTCTTCATCCTCGGGCTGTATTTCCTGTCCCTGGGTATTGTGCTGATCGTACGTTCTGCACTGGGGACTACCCCCATTTCCAGTATAAACTATGTCCTCAGCATCAACAGTGCGCTTTCGCTGGGCACGTGGACCTTTCTTTTCAACCTGCTGCTGATCGCCGGGCAATTCTGGCTCATCCGGGACCGCTACAGCCGCCGGGACATCCTCGAAATCCTGCTGCAGATTCCTTTCTCTTTCCTGTTTGCAGCCTTCATCGACTTTAATATGATGTTCACCGGACAGTTACATCCTGGCAGTTATGGACTGTCGGTCGCCCTGCTCCTGACCGGATGTGTCGTGCAATCCATCGGCGTCGTGCTCGAAATCAAGCCCCGGGTGGCTATGATGAGTGCCGAAGCCTTCGTAAAATATGCTTCCCAGCGTTACAACCGGGAATTCGGAAAATTCAAAGTCTGCTTCGACATCACTTTAGTCACCCTGGCCGCAGTCCTCTCCTTCCTCCTCAGCCAACGCATCGAGGGCATACGCGAAGGATCGCTCATCGCCGCCTGCATCACCGGCTACATCGTCACTTTCCTCAACCGCCGGATCATCACCCGCAAAACACTTTACAATCTGCTGCCCATCCTTCAAAAAAAGACCTCCCGGAACGGATGATGCTGCCTCCCCCCTCGGAAAGACTGCATTTCAAACGACCATCAGTTTCCGTATATTCCGACCAATAGCTCCCAGACATGAAACTTTGCGTCTTTTCGCATTCACAGCTAGTTTTCAGTTTTCAATCCTCATCAGATATACAGCTTTCATACCTCATCTTAGTCAATACAATGTTTTCTTATCACAATTCACTAAGATTATAAACCAATATAAACGAAGTTTTATCTTAAAGCAGAAATTACATTATTTTTGCATCGGTAAATGCGAATCCGATAGTTGCGCTTTCTATTCAGCAAGCAATTAAAGGTAAACTGAAAATAAGCTATTTAAAAATAATTATAAAACAGCCATTCCCGTTGTAATGAAAACCGATATAATACCTTATCAAAAAATGACAGCAGAAGCCATATTATATAAAGAAAACGATCCCCTTCTGCGATATGCTATTTATAAAGCATACAAATATCGATGTGCATACACAGGTAAATTTCTTTATGATTACTCATCCATG
Source organism: Odoribacter sp. (assembly GCF_985060555.1). Taxonomy (NCBI): domain Bacteria; kingdom Pseudomonadati; phylum Bacteroidota; class Bacteroidia; order Bacteroidales; family Odoribacteraceae; genus Odoribacter; species Odoribacter sp. The sequence goes on from NZ_CFKYFN010000044.1 coordinate 9,351, forward strand.
CATCTTGATCATATTATACCACAGAATACTGCCCCTGAAGTACTTCAGGAAAAAATACGGAAATATCATTTAGCAGACGATTTCACTATTGATAGTCTGGAAAATATTTTACCAACCAAATCTTTGCATAATAACAGTCAGAAAAACCGACATCCGTTCAGTGAACCTGCCGAACGATTTTTTTTGGAATATGCACAACGTGGAAAATGGAAAATCGAACGAGAATATAAAATCTTGAAAAAACAATTTGAACTTTCAAAATTGAAAGTATTTGCTGAAGCTCAACTTGTGGAATTCAATTTATTACCTCCGGAGGTATACAAGGCAAGCAGGAAAGTTACAAACTCGCTTTCAATACATAATCATTTCTGGCGGTCAACAGAAAATATAGCACTTAATGGTTTCCTGCCCTCGAAATTGAAGGAAGAGGGAAGTTGTGTTATTTCTTTTTGTAACCGGACAATCATGATCACTCTGGATCATAAGACCATTCTTCAACTCATAAACAAACTGGAAACATATTCTCTGAATGATATTATACTTCGGGGACATTCCTATCAGAACACGAAGACATTCGTAGTACTAGGTAACAATGCAGTCCATTTAGAAAATGCAGTTTATGAAGAATTGCTCGATATTCTTCAGGATTATTTAAAAGTGTATTCGGAAGAATACAGCAAATTCCAAAAGTATATCGGGGCAGAAAATTTTTCTTTTTACAAAGATACCAATGATTATATGTTATTGGAAACAAGCCGGGAGAATTGGCGTAAGTTAATCCAATACGCCAGGAAATTCGATACAGAGCAAGGAACAACATCAGAATATTGTTTCAATTCCAATGATCATCATCTTTTAGCCATTTCAGCACAAAACAATATAAAGTTCCGTCTTTTACCAGCTAATTCTATCAAAAACGAAGATTCATTTTTATTCCCCGATGATCAATTATGCATTTTATGGGAAATACCCGATACCGGAAGCAGAAAAGCCATCGAAACAGGAGATGTATGGACTGCACAGCAGACTTATGAATGGCTGCAAAAGTTACTTCAGCAATTTACAGACGAAAGCCCGGATGCCGATCAAGCCGTTCCCGGCAAACAGAGATTTTTCAGGAAAATGCTGGATTTCTTTTTTAAATAGATATTCCCAAAGTCCTATTAAAAAAACGCTTGACAAGGGGGGTACATGACCAACTACAATTTCAATTCTATCAAGTTCAATTTAGAATATGGTCTTGGAGGAAAACCTGTTAGCCGCGGCTTATTTCAATTCTACCAGTTCTCATTAATCCCCTGCCAGGCAACCAAAATCACCTGGCAGGAACTGTTTCTATGCGCCTTATTGATTCTCATAATCAAACGCCATCATCATATCCGTCAGCTTCTTCTCCGCTTCTTCCAAAGCAGTTGCCCTTTCATTCACCGTAACCACATAACTCGCACAGGGTAACGTCACAAACACTTCGGCCCCTGCTGTCTCGTCAATGATTAATTTCGCTTTGGGCTTGTCGCCTTCTTCAATCAGCTTGGTCCGGATGGCCCCGGCAATATGGTTTGCATTATCACTTACAGCAAGCGCCAATGTCTCCATCAGACTAAAAGTACGGGCCTGATTGGAAGTAATCCGCCAATTGATCAAAGCATTTGCCAATACAGGAATGATCTTTTCTCTTTCAGCCTTCGGCATGACCAGACATTCTCCGAAAACATTTTTCGATTTCACCCACCCTTCAGCTTCCAGGGCAGTAATCATCTCCGGGGACAATTCCGGTTCATGCTGATTGGTGGTAACGCAAAATAAAGCCCTCAAATCAATAGCCATGTCAGCAACAAACAAACCTGTTGCCCGGGTATTGTCAGGAATCCAAATCCGTTTGGTTAAAGTACGGTTGTTATTCTGCAAATATGCCTCTATTTCTTCCTTTGTCATTAAACGGTCACTACCCTCTATCCGTACATTAACCGGATGCCACTCAGGCCGATCACTACGGTCAAAGGTGATATTCTCTTTATCCCGTTCGAGGCCTCCCAATAAAGGATGAATGGGACGCATCGCAGATACCGACAAAGGACTCCGGCGTTTTAAAGCAACCATATCCTTTCCAGCCCGCATCCAGCCTCCAATCAACTGGTCGATATACCTGGGATCACAGGGAGCCCAGGTTTCTTTATTTTCCAGACCATCTTTTTTCGTTATATTATAATTAAAAGTAATTGGAGCCATCGGTACGTTCAGATCATCGGTCAAAGTTGTCAGGATACAACGTTTTATTTGCTGCCCGCTTGAATAAGGCACCATCCGGTTAAATAAAGGATCAAAATAGGCTTTCTGTCCTTCCTGCACACAGAATACAGTATGTTCTGCATGTTTCAGTGTTCTGATGTAAATGTATGGTTTCATTGGATTACAATTTTATTGATTACAAACTATCGCATAATTAAACCGGACTAAAGTCAAAAAATAAGGAATATTATCCACTGGCATTGAATGAATAAGTTTTCCGATATCCTCTGCAAATTTTATATCAGGAATTTGAGGAATAATTTGCTGCAATTCATTCAGAAAAATCATTCGGGAATTAGTTTCCAATATCTTATTCACTTGATTCCTCCTTGTCATGTTACTTTTTTTATCCCCAAGTACATAGGTATGTAACATTTGAGCAATTTCCCGGGATTTTTCCCACAAATCTTCATTATTCAACATAGCTAATATCCAAATTATGTAAGTATAAAAATTAATTCGTTTTTCTTCATTTTCAGCGTCATATACCGGAATCTTTCCTTTCATCATATATTCTTTCAGGCCTTTGGGTTCTAATGCCGACACTCCAATCATCCCCATCTGGCATGAACGTAAAAATCCATAGGCTGTACCGAACAAATGCTCTGCTTTTTTTGCATTCCTCATACCGAATAATTTGATATAAAGCTCCACGGTCCTTCGGATTTCAGTCAACACAAAAGGAATAAAACCGACCGTGATGTTGGTTTGTCCCAAACTATACACATACCCCATCATCCGTACATCCTTGATCTCCCGTGCAATTGCCATCAGAACATCGGTCCAGCTCCGGGTAACCACTTCATAACCGTCCTCTTTTGCAGCAAAAGGCTGGAAACCGATCAAAGGTTCATCCTCTATAAAATGATCACTAAAATAATGAGCCAACCACTGTCCGTTCCAGGTATTGATCTGGTTTCCCCTTAATCCCTGCATTCGTTCCAGATATTCCCGGTAAATCCGCCACCCTTCAAAGAGGGCCATTAAAATCTGTTCCTGCTCAAAAAGAATAGACAAGCCTCCCTGAACTCCTACCCCAAAACCACTTCCAATCCAGGACAAATAAACATCTTCGCGGGATACGGGTAATTTCAGATTCGTGATCTGTCCGGAAGTAGTCGCAGTCGAATCCAAAGAGGGGAAACCGATAGCAATACTGGCATCTGCCTCATCCCTTTCAATCTTTTCCTGCAAAATCCTTAACTTTTCCCGTCTTTCAGCAGCCGTAAGACATTTTCCTTTCTTTATTCCCTGTACAAAAGGTGAATTGGTCACCCATTGCATATACTTTTCATGATCGAAAAACAAAGGGAAATACTGTTCCGTAAAAAAAGTTTTTGCATCGTAATGAGTTCCAAACTTCCGGTTATATGCCAGAAGAAATTTTCTACCTATAGTCGCAGCTATCATTTTAATAATCCTTCCTGATTAATTTCACATTTCGTATAAACAAATAAATCAGCCGACAAACCAATCTCTTTAAATTACAGTTTATTTCCTATACCCACTCCCCATCCTGTCACTCAACAATCCCAATTCTTCCGAATAGGCCCGGTCGGGAATCACAAACGGATGTATCCCAACTGCTAATTGCCGCAATCCTTTTGAACGGATACTCCGAAAACTGACCGGGATTTCCAGTTCCAACCGTTTCTCAGAGTTTCCCTGTTCATAAACCATGCAATCAGATTCACATATACAAGCAACAGAATCGATCTCCAGCCTTTCCAGCAATACCGATTTCGAATAATGATCCAGCTCAAAAATCTTCCACGCTCCTTCCCGGAATGCAACATTCATTTCTATATCTACAAAATGACAACCATTTGGGGGATAAACTTCATCCAATAACTCCTGTATCTGTCTTTCTTTCAACAATTTCCCATCCGGCAATACAGCATAACTCTTTTTCAGAATGTCCGCATCATATGGAAAAACGTCCTTCTTCCCTATTAGCGGTTGTATGACATAAATCGGTTTATAAGTCCTGCAAGCCGGTTCAACCCTTAACCGGTTGATTCTTCCCAAGCGCTGAAGCAGTGCATCCAGTGCCGCACATTCCGTAACCATCAGGTCAAAATTGATGTCGAGACTGACTTCTACAACCTGGGTAGACACCACAATACAGGCTTCTTTGCCAACGTTCATCTCCTTCAATAATTTTGCTTCCAACAATGCCCTGCACCCGCGTTTAAACCGGCCATGTATCAGCATTTTACTCACTCCTGCATATTTTTCGGCAATCCTTCCATACAATGCCTGAGCCCTTTTCACCTGATTGCATACAATCAAAACCTTCCGACCTTTTGCAATGGCTTCGTTTATCGCCTCCTCCGTTTCTTCAAAGCTCTTTACCTTATAAATCACATGACGGTCAAAACTATCCAGTTCCTCCGGGGACAATCTTACCTCATACACTTCCTTTTCCCCACCTAAAAGTTGGATAATTTTCTGATATAATACCGAAGGCATTGTTGCTGTCCCGATATGCACCCGGCATCCCAAATGTACCAGCACTTCCACCAGTTTCAGTACGATAGCCTGCATCACGTCCGAATAAGTATGTATTTCATCCAATATGACATCACAACCTTTCAGATCGATGACCATCGCTTCATACCCCTTTCCTCCGAATACAACAGACGCGATCTGATGAGGAGTCATTACCTTCACAGAAGCTCCGGTCATCCGTTGCAGAATTCTTTCTTCCGGTTCCTGCCCCGCCCATTTTATACAAGACACAGCATGCAACAAAGTGACAAAAGCATCTGTCCCCTGCAAATCCTGCCTTACCCGCTCATACATCGCATTGATGGAAGCCTGGAAAGGCAAAATATAAAATACCCTTCCCCTGCAACGTCTGAAAAGGAAAGAGGTCTTTCCTGATCCGGTGGATGCTACAACCATCGTATGCCGGCGTCCATCCCGCGCATCCCTTAAAGACAACGGATAAAGTGGATCAGGGTTATCATAGCACGATAAATCGGGGATCACAAACAGTCTGGGTAAAACGGCTTCCACGTCTTCACCATAAGCCGAACCCAGCCAGTCGGCTGCCAGCATAAGCCCTTTCCATTCAGAACATCCCAACTTCCGTTTCCGGCAATAAGCAACCGCCTCTTCATAATTTCTCCTGGCTTCTTCAAGCCCGATCTTATGAACGACAAGACCTAACTCCTGCAAAATACCCAAAGCATCTTCACTCCACTGTTCGAATCCCCGGGCATGTAGCTCAAAATTATTGTCTTCCCAATCTTCCATATCCAATAAGCCCAAATTCCGCTTATCCCCGGAAAGCGATTTATGATGGGCAATAACCATCTCCAGCACAAACGGACGTTCTGCTTTCTCCACCAGCGAAAGGAAAAACAAAGAGGCAATCTCATGCCGGAATCTGAAAGGAAAAGGATAGGTTGCATTTTGCCGTAGAAAGTTTTGAAACAAGATGCTTGCTTTCCCAATATCGTGCAATAATGCCCCCAACCGCGCAATCCTCGGATCCAAACCCATCCATCCGGCAATATACACCGCACAGATAGCCGTTTGTCTCAGATGCATAGCCAAGGAAACAGCCCCCCGCATTTCACTTTTTGCCCATATATGATCATAGCTACCCATCATCCGGCAATTACAGGTTTCCCACTGACTTCCAGCCATCCGTACATCGGCTCACTTTCGGCGAAACGATTAAAACCGACCAAAAAAGAATGTTCCGTTTGACCAAAACGAAGCTCAAAACCCGGTAACCGACCAAATTCTGCTTCACTCAGCTCTTCCACCTTCTCATCCGGTAACAACAAATCCTCATTCCGGCAAAGACAGATATGTTGTTCTGCTGCCCTTCCGGCCTCTTCCTTTGTTGGAAATGCCAGTGTCAAAACCGGATTAACCATCACTCCCCGATCCAGAATCGACTGTTCACGGACCATCAATTTCTGTGTCTTCTTGATCTTCCAGCCCCTCGTTTGCGTACGTTCCTGCTGCACACTAATTGCATCATAAGTCAGCTTATGACGCAAAACCACAGCTACTTCCAGCTTCTGGCGAATCCCCTCGATAATCGAAGGGGTCAGAAATTGCTGACTAAAGGTTTTGCTATCCCGGACCGCACACCAGGGTTTGATAAATCCGAAAGGCCCCCTATATCTTACTATATAATAACCCATACTCAATAAATCGATCCAAAACCGGCTCCGGTACTATTTCCAATCCCGGTCGCCCATGCAAATACTTTAGTTTCCGGCTTCCCCTGAATACGCACAGGGCACCAGCTTGTCCGGTTACCGATTCCGTTATAATAAATGGTTTTTATTTTTTTCTTAGGATATTCCATAGCAAAAGAAATCTTCAGCGTTCGGTCATCAGGCAGACCGGCAACCTGCATTTTATGCCTCAGCGTTTCCTCCAATAAATTTCCTGCAACAGTATCCTCATAAGTGTAATGTTTATTGCTCCCGTCTTCCAACCGTCTTTGAATAAAAACCGGACTCCCTATTTTAAAAAACTCACAATTTGAAAGATCAGGATCTGGCTGAATACTGACATCCGTCACGATCAAACCTTCGAACATAACCGGATCCTCCAGAATCGTCCGTACAATCTGCCTGATCCGGTCGGGATCATGAAAACTGATAAAAAACCTTGCCCCGTTATCGAAAACGATTCCGTTAGTAGTCGTACTTCCTCCCATCAGCCACGAAAAAGAGTGCATTGCAAGCTTTCCATGAATATCATTCGGCCCGAGCCATTTATGCAATGTCCCCACTAACTTCGGTTGATAATTAAAGGGAATGCACATTTGTGAAGGAGTTGTTTTAAGATTTATTCTCATAATTTCAGAATTTTAATGGACAAATATATAAAAAACTTCCAATGTGAGTGTTAGTTTTATTATGCAAAAAAATTATAGACAATTTAAATAAATGAAGTTATGAAATGAACACTTGTTCTTTTAAAGTCTAACCATTACTTTTGAGTCCTCTTAATTGTACTGACACAGAATTGAAAAATGTATGTGACAGGTTTATTATGTCTTAAATTGTACTCTTATAGAATTGAAATAGCGCAGCGCCCTATATTTTCTGACGATCTGGATTATTTTAATAGAATTCAATAAAATTGAAAGATCGCATACACTAATTTTGTCCCTGGGTCAAAATAGTTTAAATTGAACTGTTATAGAATTGAAATACCATAGGAATAATCTGCTTCTCCTTGAAACGCTAAGATTGAATCGCACTAAATAGAATAAAATTTTCCCTATAAAAAAACATTCATTAAAACATCTTACCAATTTCTCTCTACCCGTACAAATAATTCCATCTAATTTTTTCCTTTCCTCTTCCATTTTCACAAAAATTATCTTAACTTGCCGGAACAAGATCCTAAATTGCGTTCATTATGCCGGAACATCCTTTATTGAACTTTTTTGATCAGTTAAAGATCGATAATACCTACGAATTGTTCTTTCCTAAAAAGGAACAAGGACTGGTAATTATCTGGCTGTATGAAAAAATCAAAAACAAGACTTTTCCCAACGGGATATTCAAAGAGGCAGATATTCAGCAGGCTTTTCAGGAAATCAGTTTGCTGAGCAGGGAAAAAATTGAAAGGAATCCCTGGGATCACTACAACAGCCACATCATGGCTTTACAGGAATTTTTCCTGATCTACAACGAGGAGGACCAGACCTACAAGCTCCGGGATTATGCGGAACACATCTGCAAAAAGATATATACCATTCTCTCCAACCGGTTTAATCCGACAATCATCGAGATCACTTGTATGGATCTGGCCGCCAAATTGAATAGCATTGGCAGTCCGACAGACCTGCAAAACTGGCTGGATGTCCACTTAGATAAGTCCAAATTTGTATTAAAAGAGCAGATCGATTTTCTCCAGCAACAGATCGACACCACCATACAGGCTCTCCGGGATAAAGCCAAACTCAAGGATTGCACTTTGACCGATACCCTGAAACAGGTGGAAGAGGACCTGGATAAAATCCGGCAACAAAACAAGGAACTGAGAGGAGCTTTCCGCGAAACCAAGAAGATTAAAAACGGCCTGCTGGACCATCCTTTCCGGGACAGCAGTGACGAAACAGACGAAAAGACCGCTGAAGCAATCGACTATTTCGAAGAAATCCGGGTGTCGCTCGATATGGTAGATTCCCGCATCGACCGCTTGCAACCCAAAATCAAACAGTTTTTCAATGCTCTCAACCGCCCGTTGTTCAATACCCGGGTGAGCAAGTTCCTGAGCTTCCTGCTGAACCGTTCTTTCATACAGAACAACCAACTCGTTCTACCGGAACCGGTACACCCTTTTGTCACGCATATTCCAACCACCACTTTCACGGTCATTCAGCGGCAGACAGAACTGTTTCCGGTGCATACCAGCCAAAGCAACACCTACACCGAAGATCCGCAAAAAAGAGACAAGGCATTCAATGCCGAGCGTATAAAACTGAAACAGCAAAACCTGGCAGGTCTGTGGATTTCGCGCATCCGGGACCAAAGGAAATACCGGAAAGATATCCATTTATCGAAATTGTTTTTCCGGATTCTCGACGAAAATCAGGAAGATATACAACTGGGGCTGATTGTCATCTATCAGCTCATCAAAGCATTTGACAAAGACGAAAACTGGCGGGTAGAAATCCATCCCGATGAGTTGGTTTCCATGCCCGGACATTCATTTGTAATACACGACATATGGCTGAAACAGAAATAAACAACCGATTCGATTTCCTCGAAGCACCGGAAGGCAAAGAACTATTTGCCCGGATCGATTTTGCCCTGAAAGACGGCATGCACATACAAAACCGGACGAAACAAAGCGAATGGTATTATTACCTCTGCCAATACGAGGATACCCTGAAACAGTATTATCAGGATTTTTTCGGTCTTTCCCTGGAAAGCGGGGACGGCGGATTCGGAAAGTATTTTTACCTGAATTTTTATCCGGAAGCCCGTATAGGGATTCCCCCGGACCACCGTAAAACCATGCCCAACGAATTTATCATCGTCGGATTTCTGCTCTATACCCTTTATTTTACAGACTATAACATCGAGCTCACCTCGCTGGAACAGTTCAAACGGCTGGTAAGGGTGGAATATCCCGATTTTAAGGCAGGTCTGAACCTGACTTTAGCCAAAACGAAACAGATGAAAGCCACTCAGCGCAATGACGAGAAAATCGACCAGTGCATCCAAAGTGCCTTTGCCGAATTCAACCGCATCGGCTGGATAGAACTCGAAGGGGACCGTTTTGAAATCCTCCCCGCCTTCCAGCGGCTTGCCCTGATTTATAGCGACCAGATCAACGACATCGATAACCTGCTCAAACAAGCACTCGAAAAATGAAAAATTATCCACGCATTTATAGCCTGTCTACCCTGGGATTGATCCACCATTACGAGAATGATTACCTGTTCCACAATATGCGGACGGATTTCGTCGGTGACAGCGGCTCCGGCAAGAGCATCATTGCCGATCTGCTGCAACTCATTTTTGTCGGCTCCGAAATGTTTGAATCAGCTACCCGGACGATGGACGAAAAAAGGGAACTGGACGGACTGGTGCTGCGTACTCCCCATAAGGGAATCGACATCGGCTATACTTTCCTGAACATTGAAATCCAGTCCCGGCACTACATCGTCATCGGTTGTTACCTGGAAAGCAACAGCAAACGCACCAAACCTTTCATCATACAGGGAAGCAGCGATCCCAAGGCCAATCTGTTGCCCATCGGCCAGCCTTTGCAAACCAAAGATTTTAAACGGGAAGGCAATATTTGCCCTTTGGATGATTTGCTAAGCCAGATGGAAGAAAAAGGATTGTTTCTGTCCTATTGGGAGACGGTTAAACCCTATCACCGGATTCTTTACACTCACGATATTTTACCGCTCGATCTGGCTTCCAATGAAAAAACGCTGAAGGACTATGCCAGCGTGATCCGTTCATTTTCAAGGGGCAAAACCATAGACACCTCCAACAGCAATAACCTGAAACAGTTTATTTTCGGAACAGAAAAGATAAAGGAAAACCGGAAGAAATACGAAGATGCCCTGAAAGACTTTACGGACACGATCTTCAATTATAATCAAAACCTGAATACCATCAAAATCCTGACCGACAAAGAAAAAGCCCTTTCTACTCTATACGGACATCTGAAAAACCGGCAAATCACCGAACAGGAATACCGTCAGGAAGAAATTCTGGACCTCCGCCAACAAACGTCCCAACTGAGCAAACAGTTGCACGACAATCTGACCCACTATCTGACTGCCCGGCAAAATTTCGGTAAACTAATGGAGCAGGCTGACAAAGACATTGCTAAAGCCCGGGAGGAGGAACCCCTTATCGAACAACAAACAAAACGGGCACTGGAAGATTACACCCTTCAAGGCTATGAAAATAAAATACTGGAGAAAGCCATCACCCTGCAAAAACAAACCGGACTGACCGACCTTCGCGAGTTAACCCGCTTTTACACTCAATATCAGCAGTCCTGGAAACGCCATACCCTGTTAACCACCTTTGAGAAAGAGCTGCAACAAAAGGATTTGCTCGACAGTTTTCTGCATTCCGAATGGACAAAAGGATACGAGGCGGGATTACAAGCTTTTCTCCAACATACCGAAGCTCTGCGGAATGAACTTGAAATCGGGCAATCGCTTCAGCAATTCAGTGACCTGGATAATCCGGATTCCCTGGCCCGATGGGCATTATCCCTTCATCGTCCGCTAAACCGTGCCGAAGAAAGTCTGATTATCCACTTTCAGGACCTGAAGCGGCATAAACCCATTTCTCCTAAAGCCCGCAACCGTTACTTGCCTCATCCGGAGGAATTATTCAATCATCCAACCTTGGAACAGGAAGAGCACGGCTTCTGGATCAATCTCCAGGGTGTCCGCGAATTTGTCAGTTACTCCTCTCATCCGGTTTTCAATACGGACGACCAGAGCCGGATTGAAGATTATTTCAGGCAATATTCCACGGATTTGAAAAAACGCATGGAGCGTATTACCCAGGAACTACGCCAGCAAACGCGATTGAAAGAGCATCTTTCTTCCTTATCCAATCTGAATGAAATCCTGACGCTTTATCAGTCTGCCGAGCCCCAAAATGAATTCCGGGAAATCCCGGCCCTTCATATTCCCCAAAACGAATTCGACCATTATATCCGGAATCTGCAACGGCAATCCAGTATCAAAAAAGAGTATCAGCAAGCCTGCCGGCTTTACAAAGATTACGAAAGCAGACAAACTGAAATCAAAACGCTATTAAATAAACTGGCTCCCAAAGTTGAAAGATTCAGAGAAGAGTTAAAAAATTCAGAATCAGGCACTACTATACCTCAAATTGCACGAAAACTCTCCGCGACAGCCAGCCCGGAAGAATATGAGCTTAGTTTCTATTTGGACGCCGACGATAAAAATGAATGCTTTCAGGACGAATACAACCTGACATTCCGGGAAAACCTCCTCTTATATCCCCGAATCTTAACCGACTGGGAAAGTTTACAAAGAATAGAAGAAGAACTAAAAGTCAAACAGAACGCCTACCCAGCTGATTTTCCGCCGTTACCCGACTGGGATATTTCCCGGACTGCACCTGCCCGGACAGCCGAAAAAAAGGAGGCATTTCATAAAGCGGATACCGTCTATATTACCCAGTTTGATTTCATTGTCGATACCTATTTGTCTTCACAGAGCTATAAATTTCAGACTTTCCGGGATTTCCGGGAACTCAGTATGAACCTGTTACCCGAAATCTTCCAGGGCGAAGAACCCTTGGAAAACGAAGTCATCGAAGCCATTGAAAAACAATTGAAACGGATCAACGACAAAAACCGGGAACTCAACGACAAGAAAATAGAAAAAATCAGCCGCATTCTCGAAGATGTATGGAATCAGATCAGCCAGCAACGCGAGCTAGTCCGCCGGATCAACCGTTTTTTCCATTCGGGCGAAAAAACCATCACCGGAAACAACCGTCTGAACCTGGAATGTACCAACTCCACCCTGTTTCCACCCGAATGGCTCAACAAATTCCAGGACAGCACCGGTACTCAGTTCGACCTTTTTAATCCCAGTATCAAAGACAAACTGGTAGACGATATTTCCATCGGCGAAAAACTGATCCATGCCTTCCAGGAATTGACGCACAGCAAGAAGGAAAAAGTCCGGGTCGACGACCTGCTCAATCCGAACAATTATCTGGAACTCAAATTAATCATGCACAACGACAAAGGCAAGTCGAACAAAGGTAGCACCGGACAGACCTATGCAGCCATCGCCCTCCTCTGTATCGCCCGGCTGACGATCATCGGTAACCAGAAACAAGGGAAAGCCAATACAGGTCTCCGTTTTATGCCCATCGATGAGGCAGAAGGACTCGGGACCAATTTCGACCTGCTCTACGACATCGCCCAGGAATTCGATTACCAGATCATCAGCTTTTCCATCAACCCGATCGGGCGTTATCAGGAAAACGAACGTTTCATCTATATCCTGCACGAAAATCCGGACACCGACGACAAAGTCAACTATTCCCCGATGGCCATTTTCAGCCGGGAAGATATCCAGGAAGATTTAATCACTTGGTTCGATGCCTATGAATAACAGTCAGATCAAATGGCGCATTCTCAAAGCCCTGAATGCCCTGTACGAAAACAGGAAAACCCCTTCTACGATCCTTTCAGATGGTTTTGTAGATTATTTGACGCACACCCGCCGCTTGCTCCGGCGAAAGCTCAGCAATGCCAATTATCTGGAACCTTGTAACGGTTTCGCCGCATACTACGAAAAGAATTTTAAAACCGATTTTCAAAATGCCGAACAATTCCTGAGCGCAGCAGGCCTGGAACACGATGCCCGCCGATCCTACACGCTCAACGACATCAACACCCTGCAATTCATTGCCGCAAACAAATCCGAATTGCAGCAATCCCTCACCACTCTCCGGACTTTCTCATCCCGGGTTTTCACCTACGGTGGTTCCAAATACCTGGAAACTCACCGGAGCCTGCTCGAAGCCGTCTATCAACTATTGGAAATCGAGCAATTTCCGGCAGAGGACCCTAAAATCCTGCAATGGCGCTTTGTAGTCGACTGTCCCGACGCCCGGCACATTGTCCTCTGCGAAAACCTCAACTTTCTGAAAACACCCCGTATCGCCCGCGACAACCACATCGAACTCTGGTACGTCGGTGGTAACAACATCAGTAACATCGATTATATCCCCGACCATAAACTCACCCTCCCCCTTTACTACTCTTGCGACTGGGATTACGACGGCCTGAAAATCTACGAACGCCTGCAAGACCGTTTCGCCCGGAAATCGAAATCCATCACCCTACTCTACCCTTCCCCCATCCTGCGCAAATCCGTCGATTCCCCGGAACACAACAGCCGCTGGAAACACGACCAGCCCTTTTCCGGCCTGATCCGATCCGCCTACAGCCAGGAAGCCATTTCGCTCATCCAGGATTTGATCGCCCAGGACGAATGGGTGGAAGAAGAGACCTGTGAGTTGATCGAAATGGTGAAGCTGACTTAACTCACCCTTTCATCAACTCCTCTAATGTCACCACAAACGGCCGGGCTGACATTCTCCCTCCTTCATATCCGGACAAATGCGCCACATCCCACGTCCTGTCCCTCAATTCCGGTTCTTCTACCTCACTGATGGAATATACCAGATAAAAATGCTCTTTCACGGTTTCCTTTTCTGATGCCGGATAATGTTTTTTCAGCAAATCATGCTGACTATACAGCCGAGGACCACCGGGAACAATACGATACAACCGCGCCATATGCAATCCCCCGGTTGTATGCAATAATAAATATCTTGCAGCAATTAAAGCAGTATCCAACTGAAGAGAACCTGTCCGTGTCCCTGTCCGGACGTTGTATAACCGATGCTTTAAAATCCAGTTCAAATGCTCTTCACTCTTGTAAAACCCAACCAACACCCTCGTCTCATCCGGGAATAATCCCCGGTTGGCACCAATATACTCCGGATACGGTTCCTTTACTATCGCTGGTTGATTTTCTTTATAGATTTCATAAGTACGCCAGGCCATTTTTTCACGCTGGGAGGTCCGGTTAAGGAAATGTTCCACCACCTCTTTCAGGAAATCTTTCAAGTCTTCTACTCCCTGACTATATTTGGAAGGATTAATGGCAAATGCCCCGACACCCGGCAAGATTTCATGAAAGCCTCTTTTTTCAAAAGAACCACTCCCAGGATATAAAATATAGGCTCCTGCACTGCGCCGGATAGCATCATGGTAGGCATGCATTTTCCAGATATCTTCCTTTCGGCAATACTGAGGATCGTCACCCGTTTTCTGCTTCACATCAAACAATTGAGTTGCTTTACCCAAACGATATTTTGCATCAAAATGCAAATGAACAATCAGTTCTTCCCGTTCGGCCTGCTCCTGCGTAATCCCCACAGGCCAGATCGTTAACGTATAATCAGGCCGCATCTCCAACGTCCAGCTTCCTCCTTCCGGATAGGTCGTACCCCCTTTAAAACGCCGGTTATAGCTAAATTCAATATTCAACCGCCGTGATTCACATTCATACACTCCGGATAGAGCAACATGCTGTCCCTCTTTCAATTGCAAAGCTAACCCATCCTCCGAAGGAACAATCAGTTTTTCTACGTTTTGCAACTTCAAGTAAAAAACCTCCTCCACCAAATGCAGCAACCTGAAAAACAACCAATATTCGTACAATTTAGCGACATCTTTTTTACCGGCCTTGTACACATCATCTCCTCCTTGCCATACCAACTTAGCTGCCAGGTCAAACATCAGCCATACCCGCAAAACTTCCCGATACCCTTCTTTACGCTGTAGCACTGGACTATTCAGCGGTAACAAATCGGGCATCCCGACCTGTTTCAACAGACTATGATTCAAATACTGCGACAAGAAAGCAATCACTCTTTTCCCCTCTTTTTTCAATCGATCACCCGCCGCTTTATGTGAAACGAAAGTATTACAAAAAGTATAGAAAGTAGAAAGGGCATATTTCACAAAACGATTTTCAGGAGTATCCACCGTTTCCCTCAAACTTCTGGTTTCAATCTTTTCAGGTAATGTACTGAACCTTCCGTAAAGCGGATGTCGTTCGGGAATTCCTATACGCTGGGCAGAACACCTTATTTGCTTCAGAGCCTGACGATCCAATCTTCTTACTCCGCATACGCTTCTTAATTCTTTGTTTTCATCCCAGCAAGTCACGGGAGAAGAGAAAATCTGATGAATAGCGTTGGCAAATTCCGCGGAATCAATGAGCGATTTGATAAAGGCAAACCGTTGATATAAGATTTGCGCATCACCCGATGGGCTCGGTTCAAAATACTGACAGACCGGAGAATTACAATACATCAACAGTTCTGTGGAATGTTCCGTGATCTCCTCCAGCATCTGGCGATAATCTTCCCGGTAAGTCTCTTTAACAGAGCGAACTTCCAACTGAACTTCTCCGCACCATTTCTCTCCCCGGCAAACTGCCACAGATAACATCCCCACCTGGTTCCCAGTCTGTAAAATCCCTGTGGATTCGTTCAACCGGGAGGAATAAACGACCTCTCCTTCCAGGTGATAACCGGCATCTATCCCATACTCATAGCTCTTGCCTTCCACCAATTGACAACACGATTCCCCATAGGCCTGCGCTTCCTCCTGCGATATTTCAAATAAGGTCCCCTCTTGTCCAAACAGTACCAGGGAAACTGTCTGACCATCATTCAACGTTACGGATATATCCAGCCTGTTCATCCCCTAAGCCTCTGCATAACTGACAAATCCATTATTCACTACCCCTTTGTACATTCTGGCCAATTTATCCAAAGATAAAGGATATTTTACCCCAGCTATCGGCTTATCCTTTACAAAGTAATCTTCCACATTCTGCCCCTCATTCAGGCACAATTCACCCAGAGTACGCAAAATACCTTCCAATTTCCGCTGGGAACCATGTAATTTAGGCAACAATTTCTGCATAATTGCCGCATCAATCACTTCATCTTCCGTCCACGCCGGAACAAGCCGATCAGCAATAGCCACAAAAGTACAGATTTCATTAGCACTCCGGAATCCAAACTCCGCCCCTGCATTTTTCAACCGACTGAAAAAATGAAGCAACGTTTCATTCAGTTTTTCACTCTCTTTGGGTTGCAATCCCTTATGGACAGCCATCTCCACAAAAGACTCCCCCATTACAGCTCCTTCACCCTGAATCTTTTTTAAATCAACCGGGACTTTGTATTTTAAGAATTGCTCCATTTCTCTGGCTGTTACCCGAAACTCAATCACATTGGCCCGGTCCAGTACTTTCGGACTAAACATATAAGTCGTTTCGTCAATGTTCACCGTACCGATAATAAACAAATTCGACGGCAAGCTGATTTTAGCAGGAACCCTGCATTTTTTCCAAATTTCGGTATCCGGATGTAAAGGAATAGCCTCTTGCGATTCCATCACACTGAGGAAATCAGCAAAATAGCGTTCCACATGGCTTAAATTCATTTCGTCCAGAATCAGGAAATAAGGTTTATTCCGGTTCTCCTCCTTACCGGCCTGAATCAAAAGCTCCAAAGCCCCGTTTTCAGGCATTACATATTCTCCTTCGCTCAAAGCATTCGGATATCCCAGCAAAGGTTCCCGGTTGGTCCAATCCGCCCCCACCGGCACCATACACACTTGCTCCTTCTTCTCACAAATCCATTGAGCAAACACCTGAGCTAATTTCGTTTTCCCTGAACCCGCCAATCCCGTCAAGATCACAAACGGCTTAGCCAACAGAGCCGTCACAAAACGGTTGAGTAACTTATCTTCAAAGAGCAAACCCGTTTGCAGCAAAGCTGTTTTTAACAGTTCTATCTTAAACTCCTTATTCTCATTTTTTTTCATTGGCCCACCCTCCATCAGCTGTTTGTATTCTCCAATAATTTGCAATAAATCGTCTTCCATACTCTCATAATCTAACTTTTGAGAAGTATCATATACTTTAAAAACATAAGATTCTCCATATCTCTCAGGAACAATATCAAATTTTTCAAAATAAGTGTTTATAGTCACCGCCTCTTTGGGTACAGCCCATTGTTGGTGAGCCAGATAAGTTTCACTCACTCCATAAGCCAATACCAACTTTTGATATTTTTTGTAATATAAATAAACCGGATAAATTCCTTGACTAGTAGTCTGTCCTTCATATAAAAAAGAAATCCAAGGTATTCGTGCAAAACCTCCCTGTCCAAAACTTACCTTAACCTTCAAACCCTGGAAACTTTTCCTATATCCTTTTGTACTCAATTCCCCTGCTTGTGACTGTGCCAAAAATTTCTTCAAATCGCTCGAAAAACTTTTCTCCTGATCCACAACTACTTTCTTTTTCTTATCTACAATTTGAAAACCTCTATTTTCCAACAGCTTAAAACATTTGGATTCCTTCCCTCCAGAAAAATTATTCCGATCCAATTCCTCCCCATTAGCAAAAACATTAGCATAAGAAACCACCAATTTCGGAGGAAATCGTTCACCTTCGTATAAAACGTCGTAAGTCGACGACTGTGCATGATTAGGTACTCCTTCTTTCCGAATTTTTTGAATAGCTTGTAAAATATGCTCACGAGTGATCGTACTAAATTCTTTCATAATAATCGACTCTGTTTTGATTCCATTTTTCAAAGATAGATAATATAATTTTCAAAATTATTACTTTGATTCATATTTTACCAATATGATATATAAAAAAACTCTCCCCTCAGCCAGATTCCCAAAAATGGTCGTATATCTGATATACACCTCTGTTCCTGCGTGATAAAATCCTTTTCGAGCAGGCCACGCAGGGCAGACTGTACGGAACTTGGATAGGACAGACGGTAATTCCGGACAAACTCGCAGGAAGTGACAGCACGGACCTTGCCTTCCTTAGCCAGAGCAATCAGCAATTCCTTCTATTTTCCAGGCATCCGGTACAACATTTCCAGATAGGTATATTAAAAAAATCCATTACACTGTCGAGGGCCGGAAAAATCATATCCCGCGTATAATTCCCTCCCGGAGGAGTCGAACTGTACAAAACATTCAGCATCTTTTACAGATACCAGGTGATTCCTTCAAATTGCCGATAGATCGCTTCCACCACTTCCGGTACAATCATTTTTCCTCCCTGTTCGAAATGCCGGATGGCAAAAGCCGTGTATTCAGGCAAAGCAATGCTTTCCAGATACATCATCGAAACACGCTGATAAAAAGGACGGGAGGCACTCAGGAACATATTTCCCATGACATGCCGCCGACTGCCCGCAAAAATAAAACAGGCTCTTTTACCCTTGGCTTTAAACCTTCGAGAATCACCTTACTCAGTAGAAAAACGAAATCCCGCAACGCAGCTATCGCATAAATATCCACAAAAAAAAGTATAGTATGGACGGACTATAGACTCATTTCTGAATCAATGTTCTATCAGTCCGCTTTTACCGCATTCTGCGGGTGGAAATCAAAGCCAGATTATTACCATTACTGATCTCCCGGATCAACTTTTCCATCTACCGGTCACAAAAATATTCGGGAGAAACATGCCCGCTGGTTACGAAAAGATTTATCAGAATGGTCACACTTCACAAAATTAATTGATACAAATACAATTATTATAAAGCAATAATCAAAATCCAATAAAACACAGAAACCGACAAAAAGAAAAACCGCGATGGCCGCTAATAGCCATCGCGGCAAGGTTTTCTCTATCGCTAACCTTCTTCTCTACTTCCGGAAGCAGCCGTTTCGGCAGCAGGCTCCACCACTATCGTGTATATCCCCGGCAACACAAAGCTACGTCCCAGGTTCCACACCCGGAGGTCGGCCCTGTATGTGCCCACTGGGATCGTATGCTCCTTCGCGATCCGGAACACCCCGGTCAATACCACCTCCACCTGCGAGGCGATCCCGGCCCTCACTTCCCGGCCCGAGTCATCCCGCAAGGCTGCCAACTCATAGTATATAGGGAAAGTACCGATCACCCCCTGTATCTTCTCCGATTGATAGGGTATCGTATCCCTGCTACCCGGATCGGCGGCAATCCGGAGCGTATCGGTGACATACCCGGCTTCGCCCGTTTCCAGATATCCCTTGGTGATATCATCGCAACTGTAAAATCCGATCCCTGCCAGGATCAGCATTCCTAATATTCCTATTTTCATAATATATTCTTTTATCATTTGAATTTTAACCGAATTTCCCTTCAACGTCCTCCTGTCCTCTCCTCACCACCGTCTACCACCGGGTCGACCATCTGAAAGGTGGTCGACAACGAATGCACCACAGCATTATCGGTCATGATATCCCCCGAGGCCACGTGCCACGTATGACCCGATTCCAGGAAGTGGAAACCGATGCCGTCCGCTCCGATGTCCGGCATCCCCTGCCAGCTGCCTTTCACCCGGTACACCCGCAAATCCAGACCGTTCAGGGTTTCAAAAACCGTTCCCCCTTCCAGCGTACCCTGCACCTCATACGGGAAATCCACCCGCACATGCCGTCCTGCAATCACATACGACAACAGAATCTCCCGGCACAATGCATCCGGCATATCCGCCACCGAGCGGTAAACCAGCTCCCCCTCCTCATCCGTCGTTCGCAAAAGGAACTGCACGATACTCAGATTCGTCAGACCGAACACCGTCATCTGCGGACAATCCGGGTCTTTACCGTCGAACAGGTCCGCCAACCCGGCCTTCCGGACCATGATCACCAGCGAGTCCCAGTTGCCGTGCCCCGCCTGCATATATTCCCAGGCCGTGCCGTCGTAAACCCCGTTAGCCAGACCTGTATCGTGGAACGTATCTTTTTCACAACCGCCTGTTCCGCAAGCGATGACGAACATTATTCCTATCATATAATTTTTCATATTCCATATATTTTTTATTGTTTTCCCGCCGGGAAGGCATCCCCCGGCAGGAAAACACAGATTATAAATCGACGGCTCAAAACTTTCCTACCCAGTAAGCCGTCTGTTTCACCTTCGGGTTATTGTTCATCGCATCCAGAGATACCGGCAGGAACAAAGCCCCGGCCGCCACATCCGTTTCCGTCAGATCACGGAAGCCCCCTTTCAGCAGGTTATAAGTGTGATTGCGCATATAATCGAAATACCGCACCCCCGTCTGAAACAGCAACTCCCTGTCGCGTTCCAGCTGTATCGCCCGCCGGAGGTCACCCTCCGCCTCCGAATAACCGGCCACGCCCGCACGGCGGCGGACAACATCCAGGTCGGCAACGGCCCCTTCACGGTCACCCGTCGCCGCCTTCATCTCCGCCCTCAGGAGCAGGATGTCCGGCAGGCGGATCAGTATATCGTTCGCTAACAGCGTACGCGGCGTACCGTCATAAATTCCGCCCGAGTAGTATTCCACCTCCCGCCACATCCGAATATAGGCAGCTCCTTGTGTCACAGACACCGGCTCTTCCTTCATCCGGAAGAAATCGGCAAAATAGGCCTGTAAACGCAGATCCTCCGGCGTGTAAAGCCTTTCCACCGTCCCGTTGCGGATAAAGAATTTACGCCGCGAGGCAGGGGTCGTCCCTTTCAGCACCGGCCATTTTTCGACCGTCCCCCCGATATAGCTCCCGAAATCCTTATACTCCCCCCGGCTGTCGTCATAGCACACCTCGAAGATCCCTTCCGCAGAATTTCCGGCAAGCACCTCCGTACATACCTCCTCCGGGCTGGCCACCAGACGGTAATTCGGGTCCCCGATCACCTTCCCGGCAGCTTCGATCCCCAGCGCATAATATTCCGGTTCCTGCCCGTAGCCCGCTATCCACGCATACACTTCGGCCAATATGGCATACGCCGTCCCCCGCCCCGGGATCTGACGGGCCGTAAGTGGTTTACCCTCCGGATCCTTCAACTGATCCGCAGGAGGCAGGTATTCCGCTGCCAGCAGCAGGTCCGCCACGATATGCCCGGCGATCTCCCGCCAGGGCGTGCGCCCCTTCTCCGAGATATCCTCGTATTCCAGCACCAGCGGCGCATCCCCCCACAACCGGATAATCTGGAAATACAGGCAGGCACGGATACACAGCGCCTGACCCATATAAAAACGGTAACGCTCCTCCGGAAGATCGGCCCGGTAAAGATTACCGATCACCAGATTGGCCGCGCTCACGGCTTTGTATTCGTACATCCAGCTGAACTCCACGGCTGTAGCCGTATAGCCCGAAAGGTTATGCTCATTGGCCTCCCGCCACCGGGCAAGGCCGAAATTATCCAGTAGCAGACCGCGGTCGCGGTAGTCCTGCGTAAAACTTCCCAGTACCTCACGGAACTGGGCGTGCATGCCATAAACCGCTGCTTCCACATCCGCTTCGCTACGGAAATGGTTCGCTACCGTCGTATTATTCTCCGACAACTGCGTCAGGAAACTGTCACATCCCGACAGGAGGAATAAAGCCAGTCCTGCGATATATCCGATCATCTGTTTTCTCATCGTTTAAAAATTTAAGGTTAGTCCGATTGTAAAGCGGCGCGACAGCGGATAGGCGTTGTAATTGTCCACTCCCGTATACGGGTCCACCGTCTCCGGGTCGCCGCCCCGGTAATCCGTCAGCGTAAAAAGGTTCTCACCGCTTATGAAGATCCGCGCACCGAAACCCGTCGCTTTCCGCACCGCTTCCGGCAGCGTATACCCCACCGTCACCGCCTGCAGTTTCAGGTAGCTGATCCGCTG
This sequence comes from Odoribacter sp., assembly GCF_985060555.1. Taxonomy (NCBI): domain Bacteria; kingdom Pseudomonadati; phylum Bacteroidota; class Bacteroidia; order Bacteroidales; family Odoribacteraceae; genus Odoribacter; species Odoribacter sp. Next base: position 31,397 of record NZ_CFKYFN010000044.1, read on the forward strand.
AGCGTTCGAGGCCAGGTTGGTGGCGAAATTATACAGCCCGTTCTCCATCCGGTTGGCCGGATAAGGCGCACCGTCGCCCGGATGCTCCCAGAACAGCCCGTCGAGACTCTCCACCAAATAAGGACGAGCCATATCGGCCGGGTTCAGCGCAAGGTAAGTCCCCAGCGAAGCCCCCCGGGCAGCATCCAGCACCCACTTGCGGCAAACGAAATTGAACAGCACGGTCACATCCAGCCCCTTCCATGTCAGATCCGTGGAAATACCGCCCTGAAACTGTGGCAGGGGGGAACCGATATATATACGGTCCTCCGCCAGCGTACCGTAATTATAAATCTGACCATTGCCGTCCACGTCCGTGATGATCCGGTCGCCCGCCCGGTAGTAGGCGCTCCCCTCTCCGCGGAGGTATTTCTTCACCCCGTCCTCATAATAAGAAGGCACGTCGCTCCGGCGGCCGTAAATCCCCCGGTCGTCGAAGGCATAAATCCCGTAAAGCGGCAGCCCGATCACCGAAAGGTTGTTCGCAAAGCGGGCCGCCGTATTCTGGAAATCGCGCCCGTTCAAACTCTTAGCCAGCCGGTTCCGGTTCCTGCTTACATTGAACGACAGGTTCCACTGCCAGGTCCTCCCGCGCACCAGTTCACCCTTCACCTCCAGCTCCACGCCCTCGTTGTCGATGCCGTACATATTCCGCCACGGGGCCAGGAAACCCGTATGCGTGCCGGGAGTCGGGGGATTGTACAGCAACCCGCGCGTCCGTTTCAGGTAATAATCAAAAGTGAGGCCGATGCGGTTGTCCAGCAACCCGAGGTCCAGCCCCGCATCGTATTCCGTTGTCTTTTCCCAGGTCAGGCCGCTGTTCGAGACACCTGCCCACCATTCGGGGACCACAGTCGGATGCCCCAAATAGGGAGCGCCCTGATCCAGTTCGCCCTGTGCCAGATAGGGATATTCGAAGATACGGCCCGTACGCCCTTGCGAGAAGCGCAGCTTACCGTAATTCAGCCAAGGTTTCAGCGCCTGCATAAACGGCTCCTCCGTAAACGTCCACCCCACAAAATACGAAGGGAACCAGCCCCAACGCACATCCTCGCCGAAGGTCGACGAAGCATCGCGCCGCAGGGTGAAGCCCGCATAATACCGCTCCCTGTAATTGTAGTTCAGGCGGCCGAACAGGCCCACCATCGTCTTTTTCTCATAATCCGAATAATAATCCTTCAGGTCGAGCCGGGCCTCCGCATCGTACACCTGCGAGTACCAAGGGGCGTAATGAATGGTGTTCGAGGCAGCCCCGAGCGCCTTGCCCGTGTTATTGTTCATCTCGTCCTGCTGAACGGAAAAACCGAGCAGCAGATCGGCATGGTGGCTGCCGCCCAGCGTCCGGCGGTAGGTCAGCAGGTTCTCGTTGAGCACCATCAGATGGCGGGCGATCGTGCCGCTGCTATAGGTTTTACCGTATTCGTTCACCTCCTTCGGCAGGAAAACGTTCTGGTTGTTCTGGAGATAATCGACCGCCACGCCCGATTTCAGTGCCAGGCCGTCGGCGATCTCGTACGTCAGATCGAAGGAAGTGCGCAGCTTGTAGCTGTCGTTCTTCTCCCTGGTGCTCTCATAGCGGCGGGTCAGCTCGCCGAAATAAGGCGTTCCGGGACCGGGCAGCACCGTCGAGGTGAAAAGGAAGTCCGGCAGCGTGGAATAAGCCGTCGGCGCCGGATTGAAGGCATCCACCCCTTTGCGCGAGCGGTTGTTGTCGGTATAGGCCAGGTAGAAGCGGAAATTGCCGTAAAGGTGGTGCGCAGGCTTGAAGGTCAGGTTCGAAAAGGCCGAAAAGCGGCGGTTGCCCGTACCCCGCAGCGTTCCCGCCTCATCGTAGAAGCCCAGGCCGACGGAATAGGCGATTCCCTCGGCCCCGCCCCGGACCTGGATATTCGCATTCGTGGCATGGGCGGGGCGCAGGTAATATGCCATCAGGTCGGTGGAATTGTTATAGAAAGGGTTCAGGCTGTCCTGATACACGGTCATGTCCGCGCCGTTGCCCTCGTTCCAGAAATAATCGTAAGGCTTGCCCAGGGCGTAACCTTCCGGATAGCGGTAGGAATCCGTTTCCCGGTCGTAGTACACTCCCGCATAATTTTTCATCGCCTCCAGACGGGCGCGCCGCTCGGCATTCCCGCCGATCCGCTCCGGCAGCAGGGGCTGCAGGATAAAGGTGTGGCTGACATTGGCCGAGAGCAGGGGGTGCTGGTTGTAGCGGCCCTTTTTCGTCGTGATGATCACCACCCCGTTGGCTGCCCGCGAGCCGTAGATGGCTGCCGCTGCGGCATCCTTCAATACGGTGAACGTTTCGATGTCGTCCGGGTTGAGCGAGGTGAGCGGGTTGCCGCCCACCTTGAGGCTGGCGTCGTCCGAGGCGATCACCCCATCGATCACGAACAGCGGGTTACGGTTGCCGGCAATTGCCAGGTCGTTCGCACCGCGGACAATGATGCTCACATCGTTGCCGCCCGGATCACCCGACTGGCTCGCGATATACACCCCCGCCATCTGGCCCTTGGCCAGCGTCAGCACGTTGGATGCGGGCTTGTTCTGCAGCCGGGCGGCATCCACCGTCGCCACCGAGCCCGACACCTGTCCGCGCCGCTGCTCCCCGTAGGCGACCACCGTCACCTCCTCCAGCGATTCACGGCTCTCTTCCAGCCGCACACGGAGCGTTTCTCCGGCACGGTAACCCACCGTCACCGTCTTATAGCCCACACACGAAAAGGTCAGCCTGCCGCGCTCTTCGGGCAGGCGGAGTGAAAAACGTCCACCGTTGTCGGTCACCCCGCCCGTAATTCCGTAACGGACGGTCACGCCCGGCAGGGGAACGCCCTTAGCATCGGTCACCAGACCTTTGACCGGATAAGTGGATTGTTGCTGCGGCACTCCTGCCTGCAAAGGGACGGGCAGGGTAAAAGCAGACAATAAACAGAAAATAATGGCGGTCAGCCGTTGCTTTCGTAAGCTCAGGCCAACGCTGCATGCGTTTTTTTGCATAACTTTGTCGGTGTTAATATTAGTAATAATGTTAATTGAGGCGGGAGGACTGGACGGGCACGCCAATGTCACCCAGTCCCCCGCTGTTTTTTTATGGAATCTTCATTTTTTTCCGGTTCACCTCCTTCCCTGTTTGCATTGTTTCGTTTATTTTATCGTCCCTGTATCCTTTCCGGACAGAACCGGATCTATACAGGCCGGATCGGAAGGATCGATACGCAACATTTCCTCCAGGTCCGTTTTTACCCGGCAGAAAAAGATCAGGTCATGGGCGATCAGGTCATGCAGTTCCGAAATCTTTCCCGTAAAAATGCTCTGACGGTAAAGGATATTGTTCAGGCGCCGTTTCTCCTTCTGGGAATCCGACAAATCCGTGAACAGATAAAAGCTGCAGGCCTTGATCAGGAAGGGATCGATATCGCTCCACGGATGGGTGTCGAGTAATTTTAATAGCTTGCAGCTCTTTTTTACGCGGGTATAAAGAATGTGTAATATTTCACATTCCGTTGAGTCGGCGGTAACCGAAGGACACATCATCCGCGACATTTGCAGGTAAAAGTGTTTCAATGGTTCATTATCCGTTGAAATAAAGCCTTTGGGCAGACCGGACCCGGTCATACCGGAGTTTCCCCGCCGGAAGGTTTCTTCTTCTGAAACTGAATACTGATTTACTGTCGGTTGAAAAATGTCAGGGTGTTGTTCGTTTTCCATAATTAAAGTTTTATTCGGTTTATAACTAAAAATGATTAAAAACTCTCTATTCAAATTGGGTTAATAAGTCAGGCAGGAGGTTCCATACCTTTTATTTAACAGGGCGTTGATATAAATTCCACACCGCCAGGTATTTTTAATGCAGCGTTGTCTGTTTTCCTTCTCATGTAAATTCTTGTTTTCTTGCATACACCATTATTTTAATTTTATTACTCTCAATCATGCCGTGTTTGCCATATTCTCCTCTTTTTTGATTTAAAATCAGGATTTGTTGTACCCTTATCTATTGATTTAAATAACGGCTTCTTGTATTAAGCACCTATACATGCTCTTATTATTTAATAAAACGCCCTTTCTTTACTGTGTTATAAAACAAAATATAGAACATGAAATCGGCGATAGAACTGTATATCGTACAAAAAGTTAAAGAGCAGCGTAAAAAGAGAAAAATGAGTCAACGCTATCTTGCAGATTGTTTAAATGTATCTCAAAGTTTCATAAGGAATATTGAGAACGAAAATGATGATACTGCTTATAATATTGACCATCTTAATGAAATTGCAAAAATTTTTGACTGTTCAATACGTGACTTTTTTCCAGAAAAATACCTTTAACTATTTGATATAAAAATAATTCACTTATTGTCTTTATCATTACATTTTTTTGTATATATCTCAGACTCATACGTGTTACAAATAATGCTTTTTTGTCAAGCAAAAGGAAAAGCAAAATAAATACGGACAGTTCTCGCCTTTCCTGTTGACTAACACCGCTCACGGCTGCGGGTGCATTAACACTCCGACACAGGGGTACGAAAACCGCCGTATATCGAAGTTACAGGCATAAAAAATGCCTGTCATAGAATGGCAGGTTTTCCCGCCATGAACGATAATGTTAGTCGTAACAAACATATAAATTTCTATAGACATATCAAAATAAATCTTTCTTATTTTTCAAATTATTTTTATATTCCCTTTCTTTCTTGATGACTGCCCCCCTGCTATTGTACAAGTTTTACAGCGAGCAATTCGAAGCAGAAACTTCACATCTGTTTTTGTATTACACCTCCCCAAAGAAGGAGGTGTAATAGTCAAGACTTGGTCTAACAGTCAGTTTACTATTGGACAAAAAACTGTCAGAACAAATCTTGATTATTCTAAAATAAGTCTTCGGATATTTTACAATCATATTGACCCAATTTATTCTACAAGATATTTTTCCCCTGCCATCATCAATAATTTTTTGTAGTCTGGAGTAAATAGAGTAGATAAATAATACTCAAAGGATCCATTTCTATCTTTATATTTTTTGATAGCATCTTCTTCTGAAATTGCCTTCTTCAATATGTCATCAGAAATATAAGAATGATAAGAAGTTATAAGTTTATCTAAAGCTCCTTCTGGTCTTTGTAGGAAATCTCGATATGCAATAAATACATCTATATTGATGATTGTAATTTTTTCTATCTGAGATATATTATATTCATCCTTCATTTTTTCTAATTCTCCAACAAACCATTGGTTGACCAAATCATTAATTCCAGGACAATTATATATATTATCATGGAGGATAATTATAGGATAAATTTTGACTCTATTTTCTTTATAGCATGAATCCCATTCTGCATTCTTTTTTAACAATTTCTTGATATTATATAATAATTGGAGAATAGCCTTTTTACTTATACTTCCATCTCCTTTTTCTTCATAATAAAGGCGTTTTTTCAATTCTGCTGTAATTTTAGTATAATCATTTGAAATTTTAACTTCTGATGGAATAAGAATATCTTTTGATTCAAATAAGTAGATTTTGTTACCATTACGAATATAATAATCTGGCTCAGCATCAATATTGTAAGTATTTTTAATTTCTTCTCCAGATTTTTGAATATATTTTTTTGCATAAACATCAAAAAGAACGTTATACAATAAAGTTCGTTCTGAAAAGTGATCACAATAAAAAGCTCTAAAACCTTTAATCTTATCCTCTTTGGATAGTTGATTATTTAATTCGTTCAATTTGAAATAAACTCCCTTATAGATAAGTTCCAGCAAAAAATACCCATATACAACGCAAAATTCACCAGCTTCAATTTTATAGAAAGGATGGCTGCGTAAAATACGAAAATCTATATCTTCTATCTCATTTTCTGCTGTTAAACGTTCAATAAAAGTACACTTCCACTCATAGGAATCATCATTGGGATCTATTATTAAATTGACATATGAGTTTTTATCTTTTCGTCCATAATAAATATATGCAAACGCAGTAATATGGGACATTAATTCCTGCCAATTTTTACAATCATGATATTCAATGTATTTATTATATAATATTGGTAATTCTTCAGCTAAATAGTTATATAAATAAATAGCTTTCTCTGTTTGCACTAATAATTCTTGCTTATAACTATAATTAGTTATATCAAAATATTGAAACATTTGGGTTAACAAAAGTGCTTTTACTCGATTCTGCTTAATGTCTTTTGTACTTTCACTAGCTATATCATCTCCTCTATTTTCTTGTTCGTTAAATAGAAGATATACTTTTAGTATATTAATTTCAATTTCCGCCTCAGAAAGAGTGATTTCCGTATAGGTAATATTGTCAAATACAAATTCATATAAGCGAAGCGTACTTTCTATATTGGTTATTATATATCTATTAATATCAGATTTTTCCTGATATAATTTTCTCCATATCTCGTTTATGTATTCATTATTTTCTGCATTAAAATAGCTTGAGAAGAAACCTTCTACTGTTTCCTCTCCCCTTGAAAGGAATAGGCTACATAATTTGAGTAAAACTTCTTTAGAAATTCCATTAAGATAATGCAAAATTTCATCCGGCCGTTCGGAAAAACAATCTTTATATTCCAATCTAATATATTCGTTCATAGCGTTTTTTCTACAAAGAAAAAATTTTTATTCAAATAACAGTAAATACACCATTATTTATAGTTTTTTATGGCATTATCATACTATAATGCAATGGGAAATCATAGGGGCATTTCTCATATATGATGTGTTGTGCCACCACACTCTTTTATCACTTAATCACCTCTTTCCGATATAACGTGATGACATATGGTGTAATGCATCGTCAGCTTTTTAAATCAACGGATTAAAGCCTATAGAAATTCCAGGACTGACCTTTGCCTGGTTTGAGTTTTTAAAGTTCCCATTCCAACATCAGCAATTGTAATAAGTTTTATTTTTAAACTTCAACTGCCCGACATTATAAAGCCAATCGACTGAACGTCTTTACAATCCCTCCTATTTTTACCTGTATTGAAGTAGTCCAACAGATTTTCATCTAAACCTTAAATATTCCCGATAATGTTTCTTCATTTTATAATCATATATTATTCTTGAACTACACCTTTAATTCTCTTACTTCCACTACACCCTGTACATTTCGACAGATCAAGATTCTTTACGACTAACTTATTCCTATTTTCAACCTCATAAATTCTTGAAGGAGGACTATTTTTAATTGAATCCAAAATCTCTTCAACTTCTTTAAATACATTCTTAGGTAAATCAGAAGACATAGAAAATCTTTTCCGCTTTCCATACATATATTCAAAAAGATGGGGATAATTGTCTTTTATATTTTTTCCTTGCCCTTCATATAACTCAAAGTGAGCAAAAGCAATCATATTTCCTCGTTCTGTAGAAGCGATCTTTTTAGGCCCCAATCCGATCCAATTAATTTTACATTTTATATCGACATCCTTTTTCCAAGGTGCAATACCACCTATCCCGATCACAGCATCATAATTCCAATTTCGAATTCTTCCCATACAATCTTGCGTACCAAAGACTCCATCTAAATCAGGATCACCCTTATGTGTCCTTTTATATATCAGAACTTTCATATCACCTTTAATTTTCGAAACATTATTTACTTTAATTTAGGGAATTCTGGGACGGACCTTTCATCCGGTTAAAGTTTTCAAACAATCTGCGTTGTTCTTTGTATTTATTAAACATAAATCTCCCTCCCGAATTTAGTCTAAGTGATCATGATGTTTACTATATTTGTGTGCGAACTCTTTCGCATCTTTTATGTTCTTTTACAAAGGTACACATTCTCCTATATTTCTCAAAATTCATCTTTCCCATTTTCCAAATGGAATGCCGATAGAGCAAGTACAACGCTTACCCGGTCATATCAAGATTGACACCACCTTGCGCTATGCTATGGTCAATCAGACCAACATAAAATTGGCACACAGAAAATACCTAACTTAATTGAATAGAAAATTGGCTAACTTTCAGTACCTTTATAGTCTAAACGCATGGACAATCAGCAACGATATAATAGTACCGCAAACGACTGAAAAACAAGATATGCTTTCCGAAGATTACAATAATTGGAGGAAAGAAATTATCTCATTGATTGAGCAATCCAAATTGAAAGCTATCCTTGGCGTCAATGCAGAATTGCTTGCTCTTTATTGGAAAATCGGTAGCGACATTTTAATCAAGCAAAAGGAGAGCGGTTAGGGTGTAAGCCGCTTGCCAAATTAGAACAGTTGCCAATTCGGAAAGCCTCACTTGCCGAATTGCCGTGTAGGAATTCCGGGACGGACCTTTCGTCCGGTTTGAATCTTTAAAGTTTCCATTCCAACCCTAGCAATTGTAATGAATTTAATTTTTAAATTTTAACTTCCCGGCATAATTTTACTCCTCTTGAATCTCCTTTTCAGATTGTTTATCGAGTTCCAAATAATCTTTTGCATTCAACGGCGTAATAACGTCCTTTCCGGTACGGGATTCTATTTCCTTTCGTGCATTTCCGGCCACCTGCCCGCCTTGTTTGGCAATAACTTTACTTTCAATAAAAGTAGCGGGCTTCTTTTCCTTTGAAATCTCGGAAGTGGTAGCTTCTGCAAGCATATTCAGGATCAGTTCTATATTTGACATATTGTCCCGGAGGTTTTCTTTTTTCAACCCTTTAAAATCCTTGTATTCTTTTGTAGTCATGCCAGCCCATGCCTGAGTGATAATATCTGTGAGGGTGGCAAATTGTATGCCTTCTTTCAATCCTCTCCTTTTCCATTGGCTTCGCTTTCCTCTTTCGCACCTCGGCAAAACTTGTGTAAACACAGTTCTGCTCTCGGTTTGTCAGTGGTTCGTCTGTCAGATCTTTTCGTACTTCAATACTTTTCAGACGTTGGTTGATCCAATTGTCAGAATACCCTAATCTCTTATATTCCATCATCGCCCGGTCAATCGTCAGTTCCGGATCCTGCATCTCATCCAACCGTTCCCGGACAACCTGCGCCATCCATAATTTGAACGGTTCGGCTTTGGGAGATGGAATGGATTGAATCAATCGGAATAACTGCCCGGTATCAGCAACATCAGTCATTCTCATCTTCCCATCAGCGGCACGCATTTTCAACTGGTGACAATTTGTCACCGTTTCATTTCCTTCTTCTTTTAGCCTCTGTTTCAGCTTATTCCAGTATTTACGTCCATCAGCACTGTCCGTCAGTACAGAGATAACGTCAACTATAGAAAAATACCATTTTTCCTGCTCACTATCCCAGATAGTACGAACTTTCTTTTCTTGAAAGATTTTTATAGCTTCTTTGTGTGTCATCGTTATTCAGTATCTTACTTCGTATAACCTGCAAATCTACCCCATGACCACGATTCCCTAGTATATACACCTAAATATAAAAAAAACTAAACATGTCAAAATCAACCTTTTCCATTTTTCAAATTATTTTTATCCAGTCATCCACTTCTTTCTTGTAATTCAGTAGTCTCTCCCAGAAACTCCCCTCTTTGATAAATAAAGTATTTTTCATAAATTTATAGGATTCAATCCGGAAACTATGTGCTTATGGTAGACTTACAACTCATACAGAGCAAAATATATGAAATCCGCGGACAGCGGGTAATGCTGGATTTTGATCTCGCACAAATGTATGGAACGGAAACCGCACAATTAAAACGTGCTGTCCGACGAAATAAGAAACGTTTTGACGGTGAAGATTTTATGTTTGAGGTTACGCGTGATGAACTTTCAAGATGCCAAATTGGCACCTTGAACAAGAGCCGTGGGAGTAATATCAAATATCTGCCCTTTGCTTTTACAGAGTTGGGAATTGCTATGCTAAGCAGCGTACTTAACTCTGAAACAGCCATTGAAATAAACAAAGGTATTATGCGTGCTTTTGTTGCTATTCGTCAATTGATAGCCAATCCCCCGCCAGATAAACATTCCCTGCTTCAAAAAGAAGTAAAGGAGTTAAAGCAATATATCGAAGAAATATTCACCGACCAGAACGACATCAACGAAGACACCCGCATGCAACTTGAACTCATCAATCAGACACTGGCAGAATTGCAGGTACATCAGAAATTGTCAGACAAACCGCACCGCCCTATCGGTTTTATCCGCCCGGAAGAAGATTAATTGAGTTTTTATATTATCTGAATATTCTGAAAAATTATATCCCTTTTCTTTTTTATAACTGACAACTCTATTGTCGTATAAGTTTTGTAGCAGAATCCTCGCATCTATTTTTGTATTTACACCTCCTTCCTTTAGGGGTTAGTAATTCCCGTTTTTTGCACTTTCTGATTCTCTGTGCAACGATTCAAAAAACTTTCAAAATCAAATGCTTTCTCTGCAATAAATTGTTTATGCCAGGCAAAGTCACGGCAAAATGCGTCCAACCTGTTCAGCTCTTTCCCGGTTTCCTCCTTTTTCCCTCTTAGCATCCGGCGAGTTTATCAGGTAATAAAGGCAGGTATTTTTAATATGCTCCAGATTCAAAACCACCCCATCGAGCTATCCGAAAAGCCTTCCATCAATTCCGTATCATTCTCAATACAATCAAAGGAAAAAACCTCGACGTGAGGAGCTTTACCGAAAACGACCCGATCGCTTTTCTGAACCAGTACGCGGAAGGCATGCTCCTCGACGAAGTACACCATGCCCCGAATTTATTGTCGTATATTCAGGGTATGGTAGACGAGGATACCAACCGGCGTTTTGTCCTTTCGGGTAGTTCGCAGTTCGCCATGCTGAAGAAGATTACGCAGTCGCTGGCGAGGCGTACCGCCGTATTCGAGCTGCTCCCCATGTCCTGCGCCGAAATACGGAAAACAGCCACCGGTACGCCGCTCGACGATCTATTGTTCAGCGGATTCTATCCGGCAATCTGCTCGGGACGCAACATGCCTAAATTCCTCTATCCGGCGTATGTGAAAACCTACCTGGACAAGGGTACGCGATTTGCTGCAAATCAAGGATATGATGCAGTTTCATACATTTATCCGGCTTTGTGCCGAGCGCATCGGCTCGTTATTCAAAGCCTCGGAACTGGCCAACGAGATCGGTGTCAGTTCCCACACGATAACGGCCTGGCTGCCCGTACTGCAAGCGCCCTATACCGTAACCCTGCTGCCCCCGTATTTCGAGAATACACGCAAGCGGCTGACCAAAACGCCCAAGCTCTATTTCATGGATACGGAGCTTACCTGCCATCTGCTCGGCATCGAATCGCCGGAGCAGCTCGCACGGGACAAGATGCGGGGAGCACTGTTCGAAAACTTCATCGTGACGGAGGCATTGAAACAGCGGTATAACATGGGCAAGGAAAGCAACCTCTATTTCTACCGGGACTCGAACCAAAACGAGGTCGATCTCGTGCTGAAAAAAGTTCGGGGTTGTACGGTATCGAGATCAAGTCGGCCATGACCTACCGCACAGATTTCGAGAAGGCGCTGAAACAGATGGACAACTGGATCAAGGAACCGGTAGCGGGCAAAACCGTCGTGTATGCGGGGACACTCGAAAATACCGCAGGAGAGATCAAACTGTTGAATTATGCCCATCTGGATGATGTGCCGGAATGATTTTCTATCGCCGGCTTTCTCTCTACGAGTGGCGGTTCAGAAACACATGCAAAACGGTCTTTCGCATATAACAATAAACCTCCTATGATGGACTCGAAGAAACGTAAAATGATATTTCCGGCAGAAAAGTCTCCGGCCGCCTTTTCGCAGATGGCGAACCCATAAAAGCCTGTAAACCAACGCTACAGGTCCAGTTTTTTTCACCATCTTTGAATAAAATCTCCATGAGTATGGAAAAAACATTTGAACCGGTAGTTGCCTGTCCCCAACAACTACCGGTTCATCGATCGGCCGGAATACAGGCCGGTGTCCGACAAACAGCTTGCCGATGCCCGTATACAGCAGCGCACGGCCGAATTCCTAAGAGGAAAAAACAACGAGAATATATACGTACGACATATCTCTGTGGCTTGAAGAATCACATCAGTAAAATCAATTTGGTTACTATCGCTTAATGCCTTATACAACGTTCATATACAGGTTGAAATATGTTTTTGATAATAAATTTTCTTAAAAGGTTTTTATAGTTTCTTTTTATGTCATCGTTATTCAATATCTTACTTTATATAACCTGCAAATCTACCCCACGACAACACGTATTCAGATATGCCGGAATTTGCCGCCAGCGAACTAAAGATCCGTTAAAACAACTGCCAGGGAATAACCGACCTAATCATTAATTCCGGCATAACCAAGCTATTATACTCTGGCAAATAAACATTTGCAAAAGTCCTGTTTCAATTTCCTATACGATCCCTTCCCCAACTCAAAACATTTCCTTATTTTTGGTTAAAATTATTTAGCAAAGAAAATTAAAATAAATATTGGGACATGATGGTAATTCCAATCCATTCCGGAGATGAAAGGAAAAGTTACAATTTCATGATGCAAAAGGGTTGGTGTGATATCATTACCGGAAAACCTGACAAAAAGGTTAATCCGGAGTTGTTTAAACGATAACTAATTTATTTTCAAATCTATGGACGAATTAATTTATAGCGTAAAGGAAGTATTCTCCGACTTCCTGCGTAAAGAACTGACCGGATATTACAACATCCCGGAATACCAAAGAGGATATAAATGGAACGAAGCCAATATAGTGGCTTTATTAAACGATATTGAGAAATTCCGGCAGGAAACCGGAAACGCTGAAGCTACATTTTATTGCCTGCAAAACATTACCCTGGTAAAAAATACAAACGCAAACTGTTTCCATGTCGTAGACGGGCAACAACGCCTGACCACATTACTGATCCTGCTCTCTTTTCTACAACATGAAACCGACAGCACTCCTCTTCTCCTGGAAAATAAGCTACAATATTCTATCCGGCCGGAGACACACGAATTCATAACAAAACAGGTTCTCACAGGCCACATCTGGGAAAAGGAGACGGTCCCCGAACGAAAAGACCAGTATTATATCAGGGAAGTTGCCCGGAGCATCCAGGCATGGTTTAAAGAAAACACCGCAACAGACAAAGGTAAATTTCTGGAAATCCTGCTATCCCGGGTCAAACTAATTGTCAATGTCGTCGACGACAAAGAGGAGAAAATATTTTCCAGCCTGAATGGCGGAAAAGTTAACCTGGACGGTGCCGATCTGTTAAGGGTAATCCTGATGACCCGGGCAGCCAAAGAAAAATACCACGGCACCTCCGCCACCAGCGAAGTCCGTGAATTCCGCATACGCATGGGCATGGAACTCGACCTGATGAACCTTTGGTTCGGAAAAACAGCAGATTATTTCAAGCAATTCATCTCAGACCAAACCATCGGGATGGCACGCATCAACCGCTTTGATTTTACCACATTGCCTATAAACCTGCTCTACCTGCTCTATTACGAATACCGGAGAAACGAAAAGGAATCGCTGAATTTCAGCTTCTTTGAATATGGCAAAAACTCGAACGGCAACCCGGATGACGACCGCTGGGAAATGTACCTCGAACTACAGGAAATGTATGCCATCCTGCAACGCTGGTATAATGACAAGGAACTGTACCATTACCTGGGTTTCCTGTTCTTCAATTTCAAAGCACAGACTCCATTCCGCGACATTTACACCCAATGGAAAACATTGAATTCAAGGGATAAATTCCTGAAAGACATACAACATACAATAGCCACCAGAATGCTGGACAGGTATCTGGAGGAAACAGAAAAAGCAGCTCCGGACTACCAGAAATGCCTGAAGACAATGACAGAAGCAATTTCTGACTTCAGGGAGAACTGGTACAATAATGACAAGGAACTATACCAAATCCTGATCCTGCTGGATATTTTCCGGATACTGGATTCCAAGTCCATAAAAAAATTACCGACAGACTATTTTACCCGCAAATCCGGACAGAAAGACGGGGAAGACAAAGAGCATATCCTTTCCCAAACCCCACGCAAGGATAACGGGGAAATTGCCACGATCAAAACAGACTGGGAAAAATTTGCCCAGTCCGAAGATTTCAAGGATATCCGGTCCCAGATGCAGGAAATCCTGAATCATTCCGATGCAGAATTGACCGAACAGGAACTCACCCAGCTGCAAAACCTCCTGAATTCTGCCGGCCTGAATTCCATCGGCAATATGGTTTTACTGGACCTCAGGATCAACCGGAGCTACGGGAATGCCGATTATGCCCACAAACGGACTATAATTTTCCAGGAATATATGAACCAAAAATATGTACGTCCCCATACCCTCGCCGTATTTATGAAAGGGGATATCGATGCCAGGGAAGCCACCGGCATCCCGCTAAACCGGTGGACACTGGAAGATATTAAACGGAATACGGATAAAATCGCCAAAGAAATAGGAAAGAATTTCAATGCATGGTTAACTCAAAACAATTAAGATCATGAAAATGGAAGCCTTAAGTGTCAGGGATATTTTAAGCACACAAGACATCGTCATCCCCGAAATCCAACGTGAATATGTCTGGGGTAACAACAAACAATTGCTGGAACAATTCATCCGGGATATCACAACGGCCGGAACGGATATAAACGTCGGTTTCCTGTATTCCTATATGCCGGAACAGGCATCACATTCCACCTGTTTTCTGATCGATGGACAGCAACGGTTTACCACTTTAGTACTGATCCTCTATTATTTATCTATAAAAGAAAAGAGGCAAGCTGATTTTAACGGCCTGCTGAAATGTTCCGGAACGCACATGAGCTTTTCCTACCGGGTCAGGTCGACCACAGACGATTTCCTCCGGAAATTGTTTTCCGATAACACATGGTTTACAGGAACAGGCATCGAAAAACAAATAAAAAACAAAGGATGGTATACCACCATCTACGACAACGATCCTTCCATCCAAACCATCCTAAAATCCCTCCAAATCATCGATGAAAAACTGAGAGAGAATTCCGGGCCTTTATATGATACGATAGCCGGGAAGGTCCGGTTCTGGTACTTTAACGTAAAGGACACCTCCCAGGGGGAAGAACTCTACATCACCATGAACAGCCGGGGAGAAATATTACAACCCTACGAAAATATAAAACCCTTGCTTTTTGAGAAGCTCTGCGAATCGGGTTTAAAATCAGCCTATCATGCATATGGCAAACAATGGGATACCTGGGAAGAATTTTTCTATTCCCTGAATGAAGGGGAAGATATCAGGCAGGTGGATACCGGGATGAATAATTTTTTGCGTACGGTTATAGAGCTCCTCTCCTGCAAAGAGCACGACAAAATCAAACCGGCAGAAGATATCCTTGAAGTATCCCTCACCCTTTCCTCCATTTCAGATTACTACCAAGCCCTGGAAAAAATAAAAGGGCAATACCCGGAACAAGTCAAGCAACTATTCGAAAAAGGGGACCTATACGTGCTAAAAGGCCTGTTAACCGTATACGTAAAAGAAAACAGGGATGAACGCGATCCGCTACGGATATACAAAACCCTTGAAAACGGTTGCCGCAGAAAACTGGTCAACAATGTACCTTTACTAAAATTCCTGCGGAAATTCAGAAATTCAAATTTGCCGTTCTACGATTTCATCCACACCCAGCAAGAGGAGGCTCCGGAAGAATTACAAAATGTCTTTGACCAGCACGAACTGAATAAGATCAACATTTACAGGCAAACCGGCGACCCGGAACTTGAAGAGCTATTCTGGCAGGCAGAGGCACATCCCGTCACGAACGGTTCGTTAAAATGCATCTGGTATGAAAAATTCTCAGACAACGACGCCATTCGTCAGCCCTGGACAACTGCCGACAAAAATACATTCAGGAAGCGGTTCGGCTTGTTCCAGGAATTGTTTAAACCGGAACATATCCGGATCCCCTTGTCCACCCCTCCACAGCAGAATATTATCGACAATTCACTGATTGCAAGGGCATTAACTACCATCAACGACTATACCATAAATACCGGAGGACGTAACTGGTGCTTCGGATTTAGCGACAGATGGAAAGACATCATGAATACCCCCAAATCCTACCCTGTAGTTTCCGGATTAATCGATCAACTATCCGAAGATGACAGTCCTGTCTCCCTATATGACAAACTCCGGAAGATCATAGACAACTACCTTACCAACTATGACCTGAACAAAAAAGATTCCCGCTATTATATCGCAAAATATCCGGATTCCCTGCAAGCCATGCATGACGGACATAACATTATCTTCTTCGAAGCAGGATGGGATAACTATTGGATTGATGTCATCAATAAAGACCGGATGAGCTCTTATCACATCAACCTATTCAGGTATCTGGTTTACAAATATTACCCACTTACCAAAGATTTCAATCAATGGTTAGAGTTAAAGAATGGTCTGACGCTGGATTGTGCGGAACAGCATGGATGGTGTATCAAATATTCCGATAAAGTTAAAACTGAATTTGTGGAGGAACAATTTAAAGGGTATCCCCTGAAACCAAACCGGGAAGAGAAACTATTTTTTATTCCTGTCGACCTGAAAGAAGATTTGATTGAAGCCGGAATAGGTATTCTTGAAAAAATGACCCAAATCCTCTGACATCATGGAAAAACTGCACAAACTCATCCAAACCCTCCAAGCAAGCCCGCAAAAAGTAAAGCTATTGCAGGAAATCAACAGCCAACTGCTCTCCAGATTCAGACTGAAAATTACAGAGGGTATTTTTCTTTATCCCCTTGAAGTGGAGGCTTATTACAATGACGGGGATCAATTTGAAGACAGCTCCTGCCACTGCCATGCGTTGCAGTATGACCGGTTCGGCAAACTATATTTCCACCGCCTCGGAGCAACCGACACCATCGACAAAAACCGGGGCGGAACAGATCTCTGCCTCTCTACCCGGAACGGCCTGTGCTACAGCATTCTGATCCGAAGTGCTAAAATAAACGATCAGGTTATCATCGGCCCTCACCGCGTGGCAAAAAAAATACTTAACCAGCCCCCAACACCCCACTCAGAATTAGAAAACAAGGAAGTATTGGAGGTATCTCCGGAAAATGAATGGACATCAGGCCCCATTTTTCACGGCGAACGGATCAGACCGGGCAAAAATGCCGGAAGATACAGGAAGCTAAACCTGCGTTCCCTGACCGGACTGAAAGAATACAAATTTAAAGACAAAGAAAATGTCCTCCTTTCTCATATTCATTCATTGGAAAAATGGGAAGGTGAAAATCCGGAGGAACAGATAAAAGAGTGGCTGGGGTATAAATCAAAATCCCTGGCAGAGGCATTGAACAACCTTTCGTCACGGAAGACTGTATTATGGAAAACCTATAATGCAGCAAATCCGGTACAGACTGCCCGCCACGCAGACTGCACATTAATCCTCAACGGAATAACGGAATGCCTGCCTGAATTCTTTCAGGATAAAGACCGGACCCGGCGAACCCGGTTAATCAAAGACACACTGGCACGGCTAGGTAACAGCAAAGGCTATCTTTTCCATTGCAATGGGCTGGAAACGCAGGACGCCCCAAAAGAATCCGAATTATTATATGATTTCATGTGGTACACCCGAGCCCCTGACGACAGGTATGTCATCACCTCCTGTCCCCTGATTGCCGAATGTGAATGGAAATCTAAGCGGAAAAAAGACAGCCCGACTCCCTATTCCGGAATAAAATACGATTTCCAGAAATTACTCTTAGCCAATGCCAGCCTGCGGCTTATGATTCTGCAGAAAAAGTCAACTCACCGTCTGGAAGAGCTATATGACTATTTTGACCGTGCCATCGAGCAATGTGCAAACTTACCGGTACGATCCCGGTTTCTGTTTATTGCCTTCGATGCAGATATGCATGGCTTCCATTATCTGGAAAAGAGCAAGCACGGCGACGAACCGGACTGTGATGATGGATGATGTAAAAATTCCGGGGCAGACCTTTTGTCCGGTTAGATTTTCAAAGTTTATTATTAATCCGATCGAAACGGGAAATCAGCTTCGATCTGTTTTTTTCTCTTTAAACGAAACCGCCAGGGTACCGACAACCGAGGTGATTTCATTTACCAAACCGGATGAAGATGTCATAACTGTTTTGAATTCTAAAGTCCATTTTCCCCGGGATGATCATTAGAATAAAACAATCGATAATTCGTCCGGTTTCCCGGATATCCCAATAAATTTCCGACGATCTAATCCCGTCAACTGATTACCAAGGTGTAAAAACACCAAAATTTCTATCCATAATCTTCGATTAATACAGAATATTCTCTTTTAAATATAACATTTCATTTTATAATTTTCCCCAACTCAAAACATTTCCTTATTTTTGGTTAAAATTATTTGGCAATAGGGATATGGATAAATACAAGGAAGTGGTGGAGGCCCTGATCCGGTTCAGGGATGAACGGGACTGGGCACAGTTTCATGATTCGAAAAATCTGGCACTGGCGCTACTGCTGGAGGCATCGGAATTGAACGAGTTGTTTTTGTGGAAAAAAGAAAGCCAGGCCGAAGAGGTAAACCCGGAACGGCTGAAAGAGGAATTGGCGGACGTACTGACTTATTCATTACTGCTGGCCGAGAAGCACCATCTGGACATCTTCGACATTGTGCTGGAAAAAATCCGGAAGAACGGGGAGAAATATCCGGTAGAAAAAGCAAAAGGGACAGCTAAAAAATATACGGAACTATGATTGTATACCAATCGACCAAACAAGGTTTCCGGGATGATGTTTTCAGCAATGAGATCGATAAAAAAATTCTGGAAGCATATAAAATCCATCTGGGCCGGAGTACTTCTGCCAATGAAACCTTATCGTGGAAAAACTCGATGTCGTATATGGACAGGATCATGGAAGATCCTGACATCCCAGCAGATGCCGGTATTTCCATTGAATTTCAGATTCCCCTGACTTCCAAACGGATTGATTTCATCATTACCGGGCTAAATGAAGTACAACAGGAACAAGTCGTTATCATTGAACTAAAGCAATGGTCATCGGCTGAATTAACGGATAAAGATGCATTGGTAAAAACCCGTTTCCAGCATGGTGTCTCAGAGACGGCACACCCTTCCTATCAGGCATGGTCATATGCCACGCTGATCAAGGATTATAACCAGACCGTCCGGGACGAGCAAATCACGCTGACCCCCTGCGCTTATCTCCATAATTACCCGAAGGACCAAATCATCACGAATCCCCGCTACGAACCTTATATTACCGAAGCCCCTCCTTTTTTCCAATCTGACGCAGGAAAATTAAGGGAATTTATTAAAAAGTACGTCAAATACGGTGACTCAAAGGATATCCTGTACAAAATAGAAAATGGACGCCTCCGTCCTTCCAAGCAACTTGCAGACAACCTGGTTTCCATGCTCAAGGGGAACCAGGAATTTATCATGCTGGATGACCAGAAAGTGGTGTATGAGACAGCCCTGAGCATGATCCGGAAAGCAAGTGCCGACAAAAAACAGGTACTGATTGTCAAAGGCGGACCGGGAACCGGAAAAAGCGTAGTGGCAATCAACCTGCTGGTGGAGACCACCCGAAACAGGCTGGTCTCCCGCTACGTATCCAAAAACGCAGCACCCCGGGCTGTGTATGCGGCAAAGTTGGCCGGAACGTTACGAAAAAACCAGATTTACAATATGTTCGGGGGATCCGGCACTTTCTACAACACGCCAGCCAACACTTTCGACGTGCTTATCGTCGACGAAGCCCACCGCCTCAACCAAAAGAGCGGATTGTTTCAAAATCAGGGAGAAGACCAGGTCCGCGAAATTATCGGGGCAGCCAAATGTGTTATTTTCTTTGTCGATGACCATCAAAGGGTACACATCAAGGACATCGGAGACTCTGCCTATATTGAAAAAACAGCACGCTCCTGCCATGCATCCATAAAGAAACTCGAACTATCTTCCCAATTCCGTTGCAACGGTTCGGACGGTTATCTTGCCTGGCTGGACAATACCCTGCAAATCAACGATACGGCCAACATCCGCTTATCGCAGGATGATTTCGATTTCCGGATATTCAGTGACCCGAATGAACTGAGAAAAACCATCGAAGACAAAAACAAAACAAACAACAAATCGCGGATGGTGGCAGGTTATTGCTGGGACTGGAAAAGTAAAAGAAACCCGGAAGCCACTGATGTGAACATTCCTGACTTCGGGTTCGCCATGAAATGGAATCTCGAAAAAGACGGGAGTACCTGGATTATCGGGGAAAACTCTATTCATGAAATCGGCTGCATACATACCTGCCAGGGCCTCGAACTGGATTATGCCGGCGTGATTATCGGCAATGACCTGCGCTATGAAAACGGTAAAGTGGTCACAGACGTAACGAAACGCTCCCGGATGGACAGTTCCGTGAAAGGGATCAAGGTGGGGCGTACCCCGGCACAAGCCGCACAGCTTGCAGAAGAATTGATAAAAAATACCTACCGAACCCTACTTACCCGGGGAATGAAGGGCTGTTACGTCTATTTCTGTGACAAACCACTGGAAAATTACTTCAGGCAACAACTTGAACTTCCTCAAGAAAAAGCGAAGGTAGTTTCATTGCCGGAACCCCAGGGCCCCCGCATTGAACGTGAAGTCAATGACGACGTCAAATACATCGATTACCTGCCGCTCTACACCCTGAAAGCCGCCTGCGGTAAATTCGGTGAATGGCAGCAGGCAGAAGAAGAAGGCTGGATCAAAACAGAAGGCATGGGCAAATTGACTTCAGGCATGTTTATCATCCAGGCAAACGGCCACTCTATGGAGCCACGAATCATGGACGGGGATTTTTGCGTATTCCGTGCAAATATTGTGGGTTCCCGGATCGGTAAAATTGTCCTGGTCCAACATCCGGAACATTACGATTTTGAAAATGGTGGCAGCTATTCGATCAAAAAATACAGCAGTGAGAAAAAACAGGATCCGGAAACCGGTGAATGGATGCATGAAAGAATAATCCTTTACCCTCTGAATCCGGATTATCAGCCTATTGAAATCAGGAATGAAGAAGGATTTATCGTCGTCGGGGAATTTATCGGGATTGTAAAATAAAAAAGGGATTCCGGGACGGACCTTTCGTCCGGTTTGAGTTTTTTAAGTTTCTATTCCAACATCAGTAATTGAGATCAGTTCGATTATTAAACTTCAACCTTCCGGCTTAATAAAGGCCAATCCCCGGACGTTTTATTTCTTCCTGCAGCTTATATTTTACCTGCAATTCCGTCAAAGCCTGATCAACTAATTCAATTTGCATCCGGGTATCCTCATCGATATTATTCTGGTCCGTAAAAGCCGTCCATCAATCCTATGTCATTTTCGATGTAACCGAAGGGATTCGGAAAGGAATGATAACCGATACAGAATACAGCTATAAAAGAACTTACAACTGAATCCTGTCGCCATTTACACAAAATTATGAACAGGGCCAATATTATAAAGCCAGGATCACAATTCGATCCTATTTTTTAAATACCCAATACCTCTTATAATCTTTCAAAACCTTTATGCCATCTTCTGAAAATAGAGATGTCGTCTCTTTAATCCAAGCGGCGGACTTTTGTCTCAAATCCACCATTTCCTTAGCTACTTCAGGACTTAATTTTATTAACCGCATTAATTTCCTATTCGAATAGAAATAATTTACCAATACATGTTTACAACAGAGTAAAATAAGCACTACATTATAACTCAATTCAATATCTATTTCATTAAACTGACCGTCCAAGCTTATCTGCTGTGAAGAAGGAGTAGCATGAGCCAGACTACATAATACTTTCCAGAAATCGCACAGATGCTTTTTATCAGGTATTTTCAAAAGCCGCAAAATTTTATCATACACCTCATATTTCCTGTCTTCCAACCATTTTTCTGCCCATATTTCATTCTGTTGCTTATAGAAATATTTACCGATAACCAGATATTCAAAGACCTGACGCAACAAAATATTCGCAACACCATATTCTCCTCTTAAAAGAAGCTGATGAGCGTTGTACAACAAATAAGAAATCTTTACACAAGCCTGCATCAGTACCTTATCAAAATTTCGTTCGTTATATTCCCACATGCCTAAAGCATTGAGATAATAAAATGTCATTTGTTCCTGGCAATTAAAGCCCTGTATGAATAAATTAACCTGTATTTCTAATTTTTTCCCTAGAAATACCTGATTTTCCTGTTCTTGTTGTTGGTATTTTCCGATAAAATTTTTCATACTTCAATTTATAAAAATGGCCCCACAGTTCCAAACATCTTTATTTTAACGATATCTCTCCATATCATCTTCTGTTTCTCCGTTATAAACCATTAACAACCACAACCTCATTCTGAAAGGAAAAAAACATGAAACCGATTCCCCTGAAAAAAGAACGGCTTCAATATGAGCGATCGATGTATCCTACCCGCATCTAAGGAAAAATTTGCCGACATGCCGTTATTTGCAAGATCCCGTCGGTCATTCGGTGGAGACTGATGTATTTTTCTTTATTCCGTAACTTCAATATGACCAGCTTTTCAGAATAGCCGAGGATATCGATCAGAGAAGAGAAAGATTTGCCCTCTTTACGGGCTTTATCCACCAATTGATCATTATAACGCATAAGTTCATCGTAATCTTTAATCTTCGGTTCCAATTCAAAGGCGATATCTATATCCCCCAAATCCATTTGTTCCGGATTCAGATAACTACCGAACAATACCAGTTTGCTCACCCGATATGGATAAAAATCATCCCGGTTTACTTCTTCTACCCGTTTCAGAAATTCTTGCATGATCCGATCTGCTTTTTCACGGTTAATGGGAGCCATACAACGGGCTATGCTTAAAGCATTTCCTTTCAATGTCAAACGATACATGCCGTTGTCTGCTGGTTCGATATATCCCTTAGACAGCAATTCACCAACTAAACCTTCCGTCTCTTTTTCATTCAAATTGAAACGTTCTGCCAAGCCATCCCTTGTCATCAAACCGGAATATAAAAGCCGAAAATAATCCCTGATTTTCAAAACCGGAATTCCTGCTAACAGTTCATTTTTCGCAATTCTCATAACCCCTTGAATTTATAAAAAATTACATTTATTGAAATCTCTCTCCCAATAACCCTCCTTAATCACCATTTATAAACTAAAATTTATTAAGTCGACACCCCACAGTCGTTTTTTTATGATCACCAATGGATCGGTAGTACCCGGAGATTTTTCTAAAAGGTCATGGCGTTTATATACCATTGTACCCGGAAACCTACGGTTTCTGATTAGTACTTCGCTGATCGGCACATCTCCGATGCTACTTGGCGGAACTTCGTTCCTGATAAAAATGCCACTCCAGCACCAAAGGTTCGCCAATCAGAAATCCGAAGGATTTCACCTATCCGGAATCTGCAAGGTGACACTGATCAGGAACGAAATAACGCTAATCCAGATAAATCTACATTTTGATTATAAGACTATTTGTTTAATGAAATCAGCCAATAATCCTTTATATTTGAAGTACTAAGATAACAAAAATAAACGAGATTACCAATTTTCTATTTCTCTCTTCAGAATGCTATAAACGTTCAAATCCACATATTGCCCGTCAGCCATCAATTCCCCTTCGCGCTCAACGCCTTCAAGGGTAAAACCCAGGCGGCGGGGGATGGCATTGCTAGGTGCATTTCCGGCTGCACAACGGATACGAATACTGTTCATTCCCCGTTCGCTGACCGCCCATTCACAGAGATGGCGAACACAACGGGTCATTATACCACGGCCCTGATATTCGGGGATCAACCAATAACCGATCTCGGTGCGATGATTAATATTATCGGTGATGACAAACCCCACCAGTCCGCACAATTCGTGGCCCTGGCCGATAACAAAGACGATGTTCCGATCAGCATAGGGAAGAGCCAGCTGTTCATTTAAAAACGCTTCTTCGTCAGCCACCTCCTTCAATCCATCGACAAAAGGAAGCCACGTACGCAAATATACCCGATTATCATATATCGTCTGCCAGATGATAGCGGCATCGGCCAAAGTAGCTTCACGGATAAAAAAATCCGGTCCTATCTGTGCAGAATAGCCTGTTTCTTCCCTATTCAAGGCTGACGGACATGAAGATTGTTTTTTCATATAAATTCAATAGTCAGGATTAACCCAACAAAGATATAGATTAATTTCAGATTCAGCCTAACCGGTTTCCCGAGTATTTAATCCCCTCTCATCTTGCCTCTGTTGATTTCACGTATCATCCGGCAGGAACAAGACTATTGGCCTGAATATTTTCGGCAACGACACTTCCGGCCCCGATAACACCACCTTCACCGATAGTGACTCCCGGCAGGATTATTGCACCTCCTCCGATCCAGCCACCATCCTCTATCGTCACCGGCAAGGCAAAAGTATGACGGATATATTCGCTACCTTCCGGTATCCCGACAGGAGTCAGGCGTTCGTCCAAGCCGACAGGATACCTAGCCGTATAAATCCGTACGTCGGAAGCGATGAGCCCCCGCTTCCCGAGTGCGATCCGGTTAAAACCGACAAAGGTACAACCAGTGTTTACCACCACCCGATCACCTATATGAATATTACAACCATAACCTCAACTAAAAGCATGCCCGACCGCTCCCCCCTGTACCGATACTTCCGAACATCCCGCACAACAAAACCTTTTTTCCTCTTTCCTTTCATAAGGTAAGAAATTATACTTCATCAATAAAACAATGTGTTTTTCTTTTCAGCTCAGGAAAAACGGGAACATGACAATCATACCACTCACCGGCCAGACATTTTTCCAGTTCTGTTTTCATAAGCCAAACTATCCGGTTTACAGTACAGTCACTATCTCATTCACCGGTTTCCTGACAGAAACACATGCCGGGAAGCGTTTACATACCCCAGGGAGATGATCACGACAGGCTCCTGCCATCCGGTAACTACAATCGAGATTTCACCCGTCCGGATCGAAATTATAACCCCATCAACTCCCTAATCCCTGTACCGCTACAGCCAAACAAATATGTTCGGCCGCTATCGCCGCACCGATATCTGCATGGTTCTTCTTATCCGGGTTCCGTACCCAGCCAACCACTTTATCGATACAAAATGACAATATACACCGGAGCGCCGGCAAACCATTACCGATCGTAGCATTGCCGTACTTGCTGTTTTCGTGCTTCACTTTTATAACATGCCAATCATCAACCCGGCTGTATTTTACGCCATAAAACGGATAAATCGCTGGTAGAAACGATCATCCGGAAGTACGTAAACCGGAATCTCTACAGTAAAAAGATTATCGCCCAGGTAATCAATACCACCATCATTGTTGTCGCCCGCAATATCGCCCTGTTTCTTCCCCGGCAAATGAATAAATGTCCGGAAGAAAGAGCTTTGAATATCCTGCAATATATTCAATCCAATATTCATCGTTCCGAGAAGATCAATACCCCGGCGACAAACTGACATTTCGGAATCTCACCCTTATCCGGGACGGTTAATAAAAACATGCCAGGTTGAGTCCAGTTTCAATTCTACCTTAGTTCAATTAAAAGGGATTTCCACAAGCTTATTTTTCTGGGACATTCTCCAGTTTCAATTCTACCTTAGTTCAATTAAAAGAAGCCACCATTTCCCCATCCGTTGTTACCCCAACCCAGTTTCAATTCTACCTTAGTTCAATTAAAAGGGGATTGAAGGTATCAATGAACTAACCGATCTGGCAGTTTCAATTCTACCTTAGTTCAATTAAAAGGAGTATTGCAGAATGGCGTTTAGCTATCGGTATGGAGTTTCAATTCTACCTTAGTTCAATTAAAAGACTCATTCTTTAAAAGAAAAATATGGAAAAGACATGTTTCAATTCTACCTTAGTTCAATTAAAAGATGCTCTATAAAGGGGTTGTATTTGGAGTTTACGGGTTTCAATTCTACCTTAGTTCAA
>NZ_CFKYFN010000045.1:0-23105 GCF_985060555.1 Odoribacter sp.
CACAGAAAAAGGGCAATAATAATGGCATATAAAGTGATTATACTCTATCAACTTTATATGCCATCTTACTTTTTAGGGACATTTACTGAATATCCCTATATAGTGTAAGTGAATAAATACACTGAATATGGATACACCTATAGAATTGTTGACACAAGCTTTATTAGGAGAGTTGCCGGAGGAGAGGAAACGCTGTTTCGAGGCATGGTTACAAGAAAGTGAGGAACATCGTTTACTTTGGGAAAGGTTTCGTCAGCAAGGATATTTTGAAAATACTTTGTCGGAGCTGCATGCTGTGGATGCAGAAGGGGCTTTTCGTGAGTTTTTAAGGAACCGGAAGCGCATCCGTATACGTCGCGTAATAAAATATGCGGCGGTCCTTTTACCGTTTGCTTTCTTGCTGGGATGGGCAGCCCGGCAAACCTTCAGGATCAATGAGACGGTAAACTTACCTGCCGAAGAACAGATCGCGCATGGAAAAATAAAAGCACAATTGTTCCTGAGCAATGGGACGAAATGTGATTTGGGAGAGAACGATTGTCTATTGAATGAAGGACAGGTGAATGTAGTGGCTTCCGGAGGAAAACTGCAATATGAAAACAAGGCCGGAGAGCTGGAGGAGGAGGTAAAGTACAATGTGTTGGTAGTTCCCCGGGGGGGGGAATACACGTTGGCTTTGAGCGATGGAACTGTCGTGAATCTGAATTCCGAATCGGAACTGAAATATCCTGTATTGTTTACAGGCGATACCCGCACTGTCCGGGTTAGCGGCGAAGCCTATTTTGAAGTGGCTGAAGATGCGGCACATCCGTTTATAGTAGAAACTGCGGGAGTAAAGATCAAGGTATTGGGTACCGGATTCAATGTCATGGCTTATCCCGGCGATGCGGAATCTGCTGTGACCTTGGTACATGGAAAGGTCGGTATACAGACCGACCGGCAACAATTGGTATTGCAGCCCGACGAACAATATGTTTATCAATCGGAAACCCATCGGGGAACCGTCCGGCAAGTCGATGCCACTCAATATATCAGTTGGAAAGAAGGAATCCTGAATTTTGATAAAATGCCTTTGGATGAGTTAGCACGCAAATTGAGCCGTTGGTATGATGTGGAATTCTTTTTCACATCCGAACAATTGAAACAATTGAAATTTTCCGGGGCATTTAAGAAGTATAATGATCTGCATTATGTTTTGAATATCATAGAGGAGCTTACAGATGTGCAGTTTGCTGTAAATAATCGTACGGTTATAGTCAATAGAAAATAAAAGTCGGTGCGCGCTTCCAACACGCACCGGGATTCTCCCGAAAAGGAAGAATAATTTTAGTAATTTAATCTACAAATTTATGAAAAAAAATGCGAATTGGTGGTTTGTTATGCGAAAAAACAAGCCGCAAAAATTACTTCGGATTATGAAATTGATTTTTTTGATGTGTGTCTGTATTGCAACATCTGTTTCGGCGAGGTCCTTGGCCCAACAGCGGATTACGATGCAATTGGGCGAGACCGGATTAAAGGCGGTGTTTAAAGAGATCAGCCGGCAAACCAGTAAAACGGTCATATATAATGATGACCTATTGAAATTCGATGGAAAAGTAAGGGCAGATTTTATTGATGTAGAACTCGAAGAGGTGTTGAAACAGGTGTTGAAAGATCAGAGGATGTCCTATAAATTTATGGATGATTATATTCTGATTGTCAGGCAAAAAGATGTTCCTCAAACAGTCAGTGAGATTACGCTCAAAGGTACGGTTGTTGATCAGACAGGAGCGGCTTTGCCGGGGGTAACGGTGTTGGTGAAAGGCACAACCCTGGGAACTTCTACCAATATAGAAGGAAAGTTTTCCCTGCAATTACCGGAGACCCAAAACATGGTGCTGGTGTTTTCTATGATCGGTATGAAATCGAAAGAGGTGCCAGTCGGCAAACAACGGGAATTCAAGATAACGTTGACGGAAGAAAAAAGCGAACTGGAAGAGGTCGTGGTGACCGGTATAGTGGAGCGTAAGGCGGAAAGTTTTACGGGTAGTACCGTGACTATGAAAAACGAAGATTTGAAGCGGGTGGGTAATGCAAACGTTTTCCAAAGTTTGAAGAGTTTGGACCCTTCATTGATGATTTTTGATAATATGGAATTCGGTTCCGACCCGAACAAGAATCCGAAGATGACCTTGCGTGGAGCATCATCCATTGATATGGGAACTGAAGACCTTGACATCAAAGGTACGTATGCCAATGATCCGAACGCTCCTCTGTTTATTTTGGACGGTTTCGAGGCGACGGTTCAGAAAATCATGGATTTAGATATGGATCGTATCGCCAGCCTGACCATTTTGAAGGATGCTTCGGCAAAGGCTATTTACGGTTCGCGAGCTGCCAACGGTGTGATTGTCATCGAGACTAAACAGAATGAATCCGGAGATTTGCGTGTGACTTATACAGGAAGTGTTACGCTTGAAGTGCCGGACCTGACATCATATAACCTGACCAATGCGGCACAGAAACTTCAATTGGAAAAAGAGTTTGGTTTGTATGAACCAACTGATATGAATGGTGAAGATGTTAGCGGAAAAGAATTGTACATGTCTAAATATAAAGCAGTTTATGCGGGGGTGAATACTGATTGGTTGGCGAAGCCTTTGCATATGGGGACAGGTCAGAAGCATTCACTTTCTATCGAATTGGGTGGTCGTGATTTGCGTGTGATGACGACATTTTCCTACAATCACATCGTTGGTGTCATGAAAGGTTCTACTCGTGACACCTACGATGGTTCCTTGCAGGTTTCCTATCGTCACAAAAAATTCAATTTCCGGAACATATTGAATGTTACGTCTAATGTGGCAAACGATTCTCCGTATGGCACTTTTAGTGAATATGCGGCAATGAACCCTTATTACTCACCATACGATAAAAATGGTTTTTTGGTGAAAAATGCTGCTTTGTCGGTGGATGGATTGGAAACTACAGAGTTTGTGGCGAATCCGCTTTACAATGCGACGTTGAATACCAAAATAGAGAACCGTTATTTGGACGTAACGGACAATCTTTATGTAGAATGGTCCGTATTACAAGGGTTGAAAGCGACTTTGCGTTTTGGTATCACGGAGAAGCGGACTAGTGCCGATGAGTTTTATCCTGCTAACCATTTGAAATTCTATAATTATACGGGAGATGATTTGTTCCGGAAAGGTTCTTATCAGGCCAATACCGGTCACATGAAAAAATTGTCGGGAGACTTGAACGTGCGTTATTCTACGGTTGTCAAGGAAAAACATTACTTGTTTACCAACGTGGGATTAAATCTGTCTGACGAAACCTATGAAGAGATTGTCCACAAAGCGGAAGGATTTCCGAATGACCGGATGAATGACTTGATGTTTGCCAAACAGTATGTCAAAGACACAAAACCGAGCGGCAAGGAGTCGACTATCCGGGATATCGGTATTTTGGGAATTTTCAACTATACGTACGACAATAAATATCTGTTCGACGCTTCGTATAGAGCCAATGCCTCTTCTCAGTTTGGCGCAAACAACCGTTGGGGAAGTTTCTGGAGTATCGGTGTCGGTTGGAATATGCACAAGGAGGCTTTCATGAATTCAGAGATATTCGAAAACTTCAAGATTCGTGGTTCATTGGGATATACCGGTAGCCAAAGTCAGGATGCGTATGCATCCATTCCGACGTATGTGTACACGTTGGACAGAACCTATACGGGGTTATTGAGTTCACAGTTGCAAGGAATGAAAAATGATGATTTGAAATGGCAGCGGAAAATGGATTATAATGTGGGATTCGATATGAATATAAAAAGACGTTTTTCATTGACCTTTGACGCATACAGATCCATTACAGATAACACTTTGATCGATCTGACATTGCCACCATCCAACGGTTTCACTACGCTTCGAGAGAATGCCGGAGAGGTGATTAACCGGGGGTTTGATATTCGAACTTCCTATACGATACTACAAAACGTCAAGGAACGTTCTTTTTTAACGGTGAACTTGAATATTTCCCGGAACAAGAACAAGTTGGCCAAACTTTCGGATGCCATGAACGTTTATAACGAAAGTCAAAACGCTTCTGTATCCGGTACAGCCCCGGCTCAGTTGTATTATGACGGTGTATCTATGAATGCCATTTGGGCGGTTCGTTCTTTGGGAATCGATCCGCATAACGGACGTGAAATTTACCTTTCTAGCAGAGGTTTGCCGACCTACAATTGGAGTGCCGCCGATCAGGTCGTGTTGGGGGATGAAATGCCTAAGTTTCAAGGAACAGGAGGTATCAGTTTCGAATGGAAAGGGATTGGCGGAAACGCTTCCTTTACCTTTCAGTATGGAGCACAGATGTACAACACCACATTGGTACAGAAAGTGGAAAATGCCAATTTGAGTGATAATGTGGATGCCCGTTTGTTTGACGGCGTATGGCGTCCGGGAGAGGGAGGTGTGAAACCGTACCGCGCACCGAGGTACCGGGATCCGTCGACCGGTAATTGGGTCACTCCGGAGACCAAGCCGACGTCGAGATTTGTACAGGACAGGAATGAATTTGCATTGACCAATTTGAGTTTGTACTATGATTTTTACCGGTATGAATTTTTGAAACGGTGTGGTATGGAGCGTTTGAGGGTCTCTGCATATGCTAACAATTTGTTCACGATTTCTTCTATCGAGATAGAACGGGGAACATCCTATCCGTTTGCGCGCAGTTTTAATTTCTCATTGTCTGTAACTTTTTAATTTGAACGGTTATGAAAAAAGTAATAATGGCTTTGTGCCTGATATGGTCCCTGGCTTTTGTCTCCTGTGAGAACTGGTTGGATGTGAAACCGAAGGCAGAAATCAAATGGGATGTATTTTTTGAAACGGAGCAGGGATTCAAGGATGCTTTATTGGGATGTTATTGTACGTTGTCAGAGCGTAGTCTTTACGGTGGGGAAATGACCTGTCTGTTCTTGGACGCGCTGGCTCAACAGTATTATTATACGAATACCAGTTCGTATAATAGTGTTTTTATGTATCAATACAATAGCAGCCAGGTAACCGGTTTTATAGATAATATTTGGTCGAAGATGTACAATGTGCTTGCCAATGTCAATTCTATCATAGAGGCGGTGGAGGAGCACGGAGACGTGATGACTCCGACGGTGCGTTCTTTGGTGAAGGCCGAGGCATATTCCTTGCGGGCCTATCTTTATTTGGATTTGGTTCGTCTGTTTACTTGGGGTAATTTGGCAGACCGTTCAGACCGCGCGGAAAAGCTCGCCGGAGTGGCCATTCCATACGCTAAAGTGTATGACAAATACATTGTTCCCCAAGAGACCTTAGAAAATATATTGCAATATCTTCATGAAGATTTGGATACCGCGATAGAGTTGTTCCTGAATTACTCTCCGGAGAGCAAACAGGGAAAACGTCCGGAAGACTATACAGAGATACCTGCTGAAGATACATTTTTCGATAGCAAGCTTATCGTGTACCGGATGAATTTGCGGGCAGCGTTAGCTACGCGTATGCGGTTGAATATGTGGGAAGGAAATTATGCGGCCGCCAATAAGGATGTGCAGACTTTGAAGGATAATTATCAACTGACCTGGATTGCCGAATCCGATTTGTTGAAAGCGAAAAAAGAGCAGGATTTGGCTTTTTCCAAAGAGATGCTGTTCGGTCTGGAGGGCTTCAAACGTTATGAATCGGTAATTGAACCACTTTTCAGACGTTATATAGGAAATGAAATAAATAAAAATCCCCAGTTGTTATCTTTGCTGAACACGAGGGCCAATGAGATTTATGAAAGAGATAAAGGGCTTTCCGTTGCGGATTGGCGTTGTATTTATTGGTGGGAAAAATCAGAAGAGACTTATGCCTTTGAAAAATTCTATGAGGAGGAAGGAATGGTGTATAGCAACAATATTCCCTTGCTGAGGACTCCGGAAATCTATTATGCGGAAGCGGAGTGCTTGCTTCGGGAGGGAGGAGCCGGAAATGTGAGAAAAGCGGTGGAGGTGTTGAATGAAGTGAGGAAAAACAGGGGACTTTCTGCATCACCTTTAGCTGAATCATTGTCATCTGACGAGGTGTGGGAAGAGTTGATTAAGGAGTGGCGCAAAGAGTTTGTGGGAGACGGTCAGCTGTTTTTCTTCTACAAACGCATCGGTAGTGAGTCGATACCGTATACCTCAGTGGAAGGTAATGATGAATTATACGTATTGCCTTTGCCGGAAAAAGAGGTTGATTTCGGAGGACGAACAGATTTGATAGAGAGGGACTAATCTAATAGTGTGAGATTATGAAAGAGATTAAATATATTTTTCTATTGGGCTTGACGTTGATGTTAGGCAGTTGCCAGAAAGAGGAAATAATGATGTATCAGCAACGGGCCGGAGTTTATTTCTCGACCCGTTCGATGGCATACTCGTTTACTGAAAATCCGGGTGTCGATACGGCACGCTTGCGTTTGCCGGTGGATATTACCGGCAGTCCGGTGGATTATCGGCGGGAGTTTAAGGTGACGCTTCCCGATTTCAATCCTTGGACGACTGCCGAAGAGGATCAGTATAAAATCGGGCAGGGCTATGTGGAGGCAGGTGAAGAGACGGGTTATGTGGAACTTGAATTGTATAAAGACGAGCGGTTACTGGATTCCGTATATACTTTGCATTTGGCGATACAGAAAACACCGGATTTCCCGGAGATACGTTTGAACCGTTTTGATATGGAGATAACCTTTACCGATAAATTGATACAGCCAGCTAATTGGGGATATTTAAACTTAGGTACCTTTTCTTCGGCATGGTGGCGTTTTGTGTTGAATGTTACGAATGGTAATCCTTTGCGTTATTGGGGAGGAGTTAATCCGGATAAGGATTACTGGACGATGGGATATTCAGAGCTTGCAGTTTGGAGGACGGTTATACGGCGTGAATTGAAGAAATACAATGAATCGCCGGAGGGACCGCTTGTACATGATGATGGACCGAGTAAGGGCAAACCGGTGGAAATGCCGATTAATTAAACTAAATGGAGTGAATATGAAAAGAATAGGCTATATATTGATGTGCGTATTATCGGTGCTGTCGGTCAGTTGTTTTGATGACGACAGTAATACCGATATTCGGGAATTGAATCCGATTGTGATAGACTTGGATAATACGGATTTGTATGTCAATCAAATGGATACCTTGCGGGTTGAGCCGTTAATTTATTGCGAAGGGGTTCCGGATACCCAGTTGAGTTTTGAATGGGTGTTGATGAAGCATGGTACAATTGTGCCCCAGTTGTTGGATACAACAATGTATTTTTGTGCTCAGATAACGACTCCACCAGATAACTATCAGTTGCGTCTGACGGTTACGGACAAGACGACCGGTATATACAGAATCGAAACTTATTCAGTTTTTGTGAATCCTACATTTGCGGATGGATTACTGATTGCCGATACCAAAGACGATGGAGTGACCAGCGATATCAACTTGGTGATGTGTCGGGAACTTTCTGCAAATTTTCATATGTACAATGAAGAGCGTAAGATTTTCCGGGGTATATGGGAAATGGTGAATCATACACCTTTGGAAGGAAATGTGTTGTCAGTGAATCTCAGTTCTCTATATAATGAAAATAAGTGCGCTACTATTGTAACAAGCAAAAACGCATATCGGGCCGATTATACCGATTATAAATACCTTGCAATGGGATCGAGTCTGTTTTATGTTCCCCCTCGTTTTTTGGAAGAAGGAATTCATTCCGCAATGGCTACATTCCGATCAAATGCAGGAATGGAAAATCTGGCCGTGAACGGATTGGTGTATGGCCGTACTGTCGGTGGTTCTTATGGTACGGAGTTATATCCTACGGGAGTCGACGAGTATAATATAACCATGATGATGATGCCGACAACACTTTGGACTATGGCTCCGTCATACGCATACGATGCTTTGGGAAAGAGGATGCTGTTTTTTACACAAGAGGCTGCTTATAAACCTGCTGAATTTCAATATGGAGGGGGATTTAATGCGGGGGATTTGAGTGATTACGAAGCCTTGTTTTTGGGAGAAAGCTCGGAAGGAATACTTCTTTTGGCTGATAATTTAAAAACGGGAACCAAAGAGGCGTTGGTAATGAATGAAATTAATCAGTTTCAAATACAAAATGCATCAAATATCGCTCAGAAAAAAGTTCCCGTGAGCAATGACGCCCCTCATATCGAACAGGCGCGCTTTTGGGCATCAAGTAAACGGGGAACTGCATTGTATTATGCTACCGAGACGGAGGTATATGCCGGTTCTATAAGTGATATGGGTAGGGCTACGCTGCAATGGAAAGTGAATGAGAGGGCAGGAGAAACCATAACGGGCCTTCAGGTTTATAATTGGCAGGGAGGATATTTTTATTCTGACGAGACTGATGATTTTGTCAGTTCAGATTATAGATTATTGCTGATTACCGTGCAAACGGCCAATGGAGAGGGAAAAGTGACGGCAGTACCCATCAAAAACGTTCATACGGGAGTGTTGGAACAAAGCGAGAAACGTCATATTGTATTGGATGGTTTTGGGAAAATATTGGGGATTTATAAACAAGTAAGGTAATTGAGACTATGAGAACCATATTATTATTGCTGATATTTTGCACAACTTTTATAGCTTGTCAAGACGATGACAATGAAACGATTAGTTTTGAAAAAGGTGCAAAGAAACGGGTAAAGCAGATTACGGGAGAGAACAGTGTTTGGGGAAAATACCGTTTGAATTTTACTTACGATAAGGAAGGGAATTTTTTGAAGGCCTGGCGTTTGAATGCTGAAACCGGTGATACGACAGGGGTGATAACCGTGGATTATGATTTGAATTACCATTTTCTTTCGATTATTGATTACGTATCCCAATTGGATCCGGCACGGATTCCGGAGTATCAGCAAAAATATCCGAACGATTGGCAGGATTCCGTGAAATCTTATCACTCAGAACAATTGCTCTGTTCTGTGAAATTGGAGGATAGGCAAGTTACCAAGGTTTTGAACCGTCCCCGTCGTTATCTCGGTTCCGGAAAGGATTACAACGCTACTTATGTGAAAGTATCCCAAACAAAGCAAATGTCAGAAGAGTTGAACGGCCAGCCGACGGTTGTCCGTTGCATAGATAGCAAATACGGAGTAGGGGCAGATAATGCCAGTGTTGAGGAACGTGTCGTGAGCAAATATGAATTTGTTTACACCGGAGGAGAATTAAGCGGGGGGAGCCAATATTGGCCGGATACATATAGCGAAACGAGCTGGAGGAAAATAGGTGACATCTCGATTGAACTTTATTCGGGAGTAGTAGTAGGCATTGATAGCGATACCTATAGGATGAGACGTAGCGGCAAGAAGGTTGTTGTGGCAGAACCGGGGAAGACCTATACTTACGAACTTGATGATGAATGGTGTGCGGTGCGGATGGAAAACAGTGACGGAGATACTGCTACATTTGAATATGAGGCAGGGAACGGTAATTTTTATGAATTGATTACCACTCCTGAGGAGCGGGCTTTGTATAAAGTGTGGATTAGATAATGTTAACGAAAAGATAGAACCATGAAAAAGATAATAACGATACTTTCCGTCCTGATGTGCATGACGGTTGCCTGTTCTGATGACGAAGATACAAAGGATTATCCCGAATTACCGGACAGAGATTTGGATATATCCGTACCGGTTGTCCCGGCAGATTGGGAACCGGGCATGGCTTACAAACCATACGAGGACGATATGCCGGAACCTTTGAATGTGGATGTACATGTGTTGGTTGTGGGAGAAGGGGAACAGTTGGAAAATGTCCTTCACGTGCTGAACAATGAGGCGTGGTTATGGGGCTTTGAGTTGTTTGGTAAGGAGGTGGAGAAAAAAGAGAATGTGCGGCAGTGTTTCTTTCCCAATCATGAAAATATTTGTATCCATACGATGAAAAGCATTATGGATTTGGGGAGTGACGATGTAAAATATGACATCATATTGTTCACGACTCCGGTGGAGGATATGGCTACGGCAGAATTGTGCGAGAAGCAGTTGAAAGAGAAGTGCGATAAATATCCGATGGTGATTGTGCCTGCCGGAGATTATGAAGGCTCATCATTCAGCAATAAAGCCTGGGACTTTTGCAAACAAGTGGGGGGAGTGAATTGGGAAAGGGATGTATTGCCGAATTTCCCGGAATGGGGAGAAGTCGGAGAATTTCTGACTGACGAACAGAAAGTGTATTATCATCCCGGGAATGTGGCAGCTGCATACGCTGTCAAAGAGGGCGGTCATGCTTGGACTTATGAGTGGGTGATTGTAGGGGGAAGTGACGGATATGGAAATGTATATGGAACTACTCCCGGAGAAGTATTTCAGTATAATAGTATGTGTGCCCCTTTTTCCTTTAATGTAAATGATGCCCAGGTGAAAAGCACTGAGTTGAGTGCAGCTTATGTCGCTAAAATTGCAGCGGAAGTCAAACGCCGTTTGCCTCATTATACGGCTTCTGAACTTTCTGAAATCATTCTTAGCAATGTGGATTATATAGGAGCTTTTGCAAGCTATGGATACGGAATGATTAATCCAAAAACACTGTGGGGAGTTGTCAAAACTAAAGAGGTGCCAGCTAATGAGACGAATTGAGGAGGCAATAATAATAATTGTAAAAAGAGAGCGTTATGAACAAAATAAATTATAAAACAGGTATTTTATCGTTGTTGTTATTCTTTGTTGCCTGGGGCTGTAAAGATGATGACGATGAATTGCGGATTCCTCATCTGGAGGTGGGGGAAAGAGCTTTGTCTTTTAATGAGTCTGAAGTGCAGACGTTGGCTATAGAGGCGAATGGCCATTGGAGAGTGAGAGCCGTTATCAGGGATACAAATGAATTTTTGATATCTCCAAGGGAAGGATTCGGGAATGGAGAGGTGACCATTACTTTGAATCGTACCAAACCGGAAGCAATCAACGGCTATCTGAAAGTGACTTATTTGGACGGGACCGATGAGGGATTGGAAGTGGCGAAAGGGGTACGGCTTACAGCGGATAAACTGGACATGAATGTTTATCCTCGGAGTGTGACATTCAATTCTGCGGCGGGATATACCCAACAGAAATTACGTGTATATTCTTCAGGAAAATGGACGGCCCGTCTAAGTGATACAACTTGGTGTAAGCTCGCTAATGGGAAAGGGGAAGATGAAGGGTATGTGACCTTATTGTTTAAAGAGGGGGCGGAGGCTACCGAAGAAGGAACGGAATTGATTATTGCTCCGGATGATAAACCCTTGGTGCGATATGTGGTGAAAGTAAGTGATGCACAAGGACATAAATACGGGCGTTCCGTGACTTTACACAAAGCTACGAAGGGAGCGGGTATTAATATTGTGATGGTAGGCACTTTCTTCTTGAAAAATGATTTGAAAAAGGGTGGCCGTTTTGATCAGGCATGTGAGTCGTTTATGAAATATGCATTTGTTTTGGAGCCGTTTAGCTCTTATGTGGATTACTTTAATGTGTATGCTGTTCCATATCCCAATGACTATGATGAAGATTTATTTGGAAACAGAGAGAAAACGTATGACACGCCAATTGGGACATATAATGTTAATGAATCCATGGCTATAGGAATGACATCTGTTCATCTGGATAATTTATATAAATACGCGTTTCAGAATACGCCGGTTTCAAGTGAAAAAGAAACGCTGCAAGATTTGTTTGTGGTTTCGGCTGTTTGTTCGGATGATTGGGCATACATGCGGAATTATACAAATAATTATCCTGGTAGCACACAAGGGCGGGGAGTTACGTTCGCACCTATTTTTGCCGGAGATTTGACAACTCTGTTTGGACGTGAGTTACAGGGACATAACTTTGGTAATTTTTTTGAAAACACCCTTGGAGGAGACAAAGTCTTTCCTGAGGAACAAAAAAGTGGACGACGTGATCTGCAGAAAAACAATCAACTTTGGCTGGATGTAGAGTTTATAAATGATACTGAACAATTTATGAATCAGGCTTGGGTGGAGTTGTATAAAATGAACTATCGTAATGTCAGTATCGTAGAGGGGGCTCAAGACTATGCAAGTGGAATATGGCGTGCTGCTTCACAGGGAATAATGGGGAATGGAGACAATAAAGGGAATGTGGATGGCAAAATGTTTTATTACAATCCGGTACAGAGAGAGTTGATATTACGGAAGATATATCAATTGTCGGGTTTGGAAGAGGAGTATAGCTTGCAGACGTTCTTGGATTATGATAAGAATAATGTAACCAATATCCGGACGGACGAGGAAATGATGAAAAATTAATCTGAATTTGTGAGAGAATTATGAATGAAAAAAACTTATAATTACGTAAAAGTCAGTAGAATGATGAAATATTTATTGATAGTGGGTGTATTAATGACGTCTTGGACAGTACAGGCCCAAGACCGTTCTATCCGGTTTGAAGAGGGTAGTTATCAGGAAGTTCTTGCTAAAGCGAAGAAGGAGAATAAATTGCTTTTTATTGATTGCTACACCTCCTGGTGCGGACCTTGCAAAATGTTGGCGAGGGATGTGTTTACGAATAATGAGGTAGCCGATTATTTCAACGAACATTTCATTTCATTGAAAGTGGATTGCGAGAAAGGGGAAGGGCCCCAGTTGAGGGAACGTTTCGGGGTGTCGAGCTATCCGACATTGTTGTTTATCGATGGTAGCGGTAAGATGGTCAATAAGATTCTCGGGGCAAGTCCGGCGCCTGCTTTTCTGGTAAAGGTGAAAGAGGGACTCGATCCTGAAAATTCTTTGTTCGCCAAAGAAAAAAAGTATGAGGCGGGCAACCGTGACCGGGCTTTTATGCTGGATTTGATAAAGTCCTATAAAGGACAGCGGGAGCTCCAAAAAGCTACGAAAGTTTCTTCAGAATTGTTGGCGTCTTTGAGCGAACAGGAAATACTGACCAAAGAGATGTGGGACGTTGTGCGTGATTATTACGTTTCTCCTTACGGTTCGGAATGGTGGAACTTTATTCTGGAACATGGCGATGAATATGCCAGGTTGGTGGGTAAAGAAGCGGTGGCCAAAAAAATCGGAGAAACCTTGCATCCTTATTTGTTCGGATTCGCTTGCGGACATGGCAGATCCGAAAACAGAGCGGATTTTGTAACCTATAAAACATTGGTAGAACGTTATCAGCCTGCTCAGAAAGAAACCCTGTATGCTTTTATCAAGCTGGGAGAAAGCGCCTGTTTCGATGATTTTAACGGTTATTTCAAGACAGTGATGAAGGTTGTTCCTAAAATGGATGCAGGCGAACATTTCCGTTTTTTTCATAATGCATTGGATAATCTGCTGAAAAGCGCAAATACAAAGCAGAAACAACAATTGCTGGCTTTATTGAAAGAATCACAAAAGCAGCAGACGGATTATTTCAAACCTGAGTTTCAGAAATTGCTGGATAAAGTAGAGAAATCTGAATAAATTCTTAGACCTTTTAATAAAATATGATAAAGAGATTAATTCCTTTAATGGTGTGCCTGCTACTGGGTGGTGTGGCATTTGCTCAGGGTGGAGTGGAGTTCCGGGACCTGACTTTCGATGAGGCCCTGGTTAAGGCTAAGGCAGAGAAAAAGCTGGTTTTTGTCGATTGTTATACGGCTTGGTGTGCACCTTGTAAAGCCATGGCAAAGGATGTTTTCCCGCAGAAAGCAGCCGGAGACTTTTTCAATCCGCGTTTTGTGTGCGTGAAATTCGACGTACAGAAGGGAGAAGGCGTTGAAGTGGGGAAAAAGCTGGGCACGAGAGCGTATCCTTCGTTTTTTATTATCCGTCCCGACGGCAAGGTGCAGCATGCCATTGTCGGTGGTTGTGAACTGGATGTGCTGATTAAAAGGGTGGAACGGGGATTGAATGAAAAAACTTCCCTGCTCTATCTGGATACCCGTTATCAGCAGGGAAAATTGAACAAAAAGCAACTGCTGGATTATAAAATGGCTTTGAAAGAAGCTGACAACCAAGCTAAAGTTAATGAAATACAAAAAGAACTGGCTGACATACTCACCGAAAAAGATAAAGTAAAAGCCTATTTTTGGCCTTTTTTTGCAGAAGCTCAGGTGGGAAGCGCCGAGATGGATTTTGTGCTGGCTCATCTGCCGGAGTTGGAGAAGAACGTCGGAAAAGAGAAGTTGGACCAATATTTGGATGAGGCCTATTCCAATGTTTTGAATTCCTCTGTCAAAGCTTTTCATGCACCGGTTAATGGCGGAGGAGAAAAACCGGATTTAAACAAACTGAAAGAACAAGTTTCTAATCTGAAAATTGCCCGTCAGCCTCTGCTGATGATGAAGTATAATATGCTGGAAGCCGCTACAGTCGGAGATGCGAAAAAATTGATGGAGGTGCTGGATGCCGGAGTGAAGCAGCTGGACGACATTTGGCTGGCGTCTATCACT
This sequence comes from Odoribacter sp., assembly GCF_985060555.1. Classification (NCBI taxonomy): domain Bacteria; kingdom Pseudomonadati; phylum Bacteroidota; class Bacteroidia; order Bacteroidales; family Odoribacteraceae; genus Odoribacter; species Odoribacter sp. The sequence continues at coordinate 14,447 of NZ_CFKYFN010000045.1, forward strand.
TTGCAGAAAGTGAGCGGCAAGGCTACAAAAGAGGAACTGAGTCACATGGCAGCTTTGGGGGAAAAGATTAGTGCGCAGCAGACAGATGATTATACAAAAAAATATTTCGCCATGCTGGCGGATAATTACAGACGCCGGGCTCACACAGGGATTTATTTCGATGAACTGAGCTTTGAAGAAGCTTTGGAGAAAGCGAAGAAGAGTAATAAATTATTATTCGTGGATTGCTATACCTCCTGGTGTGGCCCTTGTAAGATACTGGCCAGGGATGTGTTTACCGATAGCGAAGTGGGTGATTATTTCAACGAACATTTCATTTCGCTGAAAGTGGATTGCGAGAAAGGCGAAGGGCCTCGGTTGCGGGAACGGTTTGGAGTGGCGGGATTTCCGACTTTGTTATTTCTGAACGGGGAAGGAGAAGTGGTCAGTAAAATGGTGGGTGCTTCCAAACAACCGGTCTTTTTGCAGAAAGTAAAAGAGGGGCTTGATCCCAATACTTCCGTCTATGGAAAAGAAAAGCAATATAAGGCGGGTAAACGCGACCGGGCTTTTGTGCTGGATCTGATCACGTCCTATAGGAACCAGCGGGAATATAAAAAATCCCGGGAAGTTTCTTTGGAATTGCTGGCTACATTGAGTGAGAAGGAATTGCTGACCGAAGAGATGTGGGAAGTGGTTCAGGATTATTTTGTGTCCGGCTATGGTTCGGAATGGTGGAATTTTATCCTGAAACACAGTGATGAATACGCTAAATTGGTGGGCAAAGAAGCGGTGGCCAATAAAATCGGCTCGACCATGCATCCCTATCTGTTCGGATTTGCCTGTGGGAATGACAAATCGGAAAACAGACCGGATTTTGTCACCTGTAAAAAATTAGTAGACCGTTATCAGCCTGCGCAGAAAGAAATCTTGTACGCTTTTATTGAACTGGGGAAAAGCGCCTGTTCCAATAATTTTAACGGTTATTTCCAGACTGTACTGAAAGTTGTTCCTAAATTGGATATCAGCGAGCATTATCGGTTTTTCGCTAATGCATTGGGGCATTTGGTAAAAAATGCCAATGCAAAACAGAAACAACAGCTGCTGACTTTATTGAAAGAGTCGCAAAAACGGCAATCGGATTATTTCAAACCGTTGTATCAGGAATTTTTGGATCAGGTAGGGAAATTTTAATGAGAGTAAACTGTTTTTTATGAAAAGCAAAATGAAATATATATTGATCGGCTTGTTGTTGTTAAGCGGGTTTTCGAATGTCCGGGCTCAGGATGCTCTGGATAAATTCCAGCAGGAAATGGGAAAATTGGAAAGTCTGGAAAGTGAATACCACAAGGTTATTTTTGGAAAGAAGGATTATCCGAAACATTATACAGACAGTATTGGAAAGCTTTTTCAGGCGATCCGGCAGGAAAAGAGGGATTTTGCGCAAAAGGCTGTCGATAACAACCGTTCGGATAAACGGTTTGTCAAAGTGTTGGGGATTTACGTGCAGAATTACCTGACGATCGACGAATTGGAGGCAGATTTGAAAAAATTCTCTCCCGAAGTGCAGAAAGAGCAGGAATGGAAAGATAAAATGGATTTTGTGAAATATTCCCGATTGAATCTACCGGGGCAGAAATGCATTGATTTTACTGTGAAAGGACATGACGGGAAGGAAATCCGTCTTTCGGATTTATTGGCAAAAAATAAGCTGGTACTGATTGATTTTTGGGCATCCTGGTGTGGTGCTTGCCGGGCTACAATGCCTCATCTGAAGGATATTTACCCGGAATACAAGAAGAAAGGAGTGGAATTTTTCTCTGTATCTCTGGATGATAAGGAAGAAAATTGGAAAAAGGCTTTCAAAGAAGAAGCATTGCCCTGGATAGACGGCAGTAATCTGCTGGGATGGAAGGACCCTATTGCTAAACAATATGCAATCACCGGTATCCCGTTTAAGATTTTGATCGGGAAAGACGGGGTGATTGTCGACAAAGGGTTTGCCCGGTCCGGTTCCCTGGAAAAAGCAATGGATGAGTATTTGAACAAAGTAAAGTAAAAATTTTATGGTTAGTGGAATGATGAAAAAAACGATGATAACCCTTGTTTTGCTGGGGTGTGCTTTCCTGCTTCCCGCGCAAACGAAAACGACTGTACAGGGACGGATTGAGAATGCGGAAAATCTGCGTCTTTATTATTATCTGAATGAGGAGTCCTATCCAGTGAGTGTGGACGGGGACGGTCGGTACAACATCGAGCTGGATTTGTCCGATTTTACCATTATAAAATTTTCTCCTCTGACAGGCTATCCTTCCATTACACTGAACAAGGAAGGAGCGCACAGGCCTGCACCCAGCATGCCTGTGTATATAGAGCCCGGAGAACAGGTGACTGTGGATTTTGACCTGCAAAAGTGGCCGATGGCCCAGATAAAAGGGCAGAAAGTGGCCAGGGAATGGGGAAAATTGTATGAGGCTTACGGTGTCTGGATACACACGGCTTATGAGAACGACCGGGCGAAGCGGGATTACAACCGGAAAAGGGATCTTTCGCCGGAAGAGCAGAAGCAGATGGACGAGGAAGTGGCTGCGTTGCGGCAGAAATATAACGGACAATTGCAGGAATTTTGTGCCACTCATCCCGACAGTTATATCAGCCTGGAACAAGTGTCACAGAAAGTGCGGAAAAACCCGGTTGAGGAGCTGATGACGGATTTTAACCGGCTTTCCCGGAGAATACAGGAGAGCGAACCCGGACAGGAACTGCTGGCTCGGATTACCGCCAAAAAGAATTCGTCTGTAGGGGTTGCCGCTCCCGATTTTTCCGGATTGACCCCGGAAGGCAAAGAGGTGAAACTGACGGATTACAGAGGCAAATACGTGGTGATTGACTTCTGGGGTTCGTGGTGCCATGCCTGCCGCCACTCCCATCCCCACATGCGGGAATTGTATGAAAAATATCATTCGCAGGGACTGGAGTTTATCCATATTGCCAATGAGTATCAGAAGAAGCTGGAAGAAAAGAAGGAAAAATGGCTGGCTGCGATCAAGGAGGATCAGATCGGTGCGTTTACCCATATTTTGAATACGGCTGATAATGATATCGTAAAAGTATATAACATACAAGCTTTCCCTACCAAAATTCTGGTGTCACCGACGGGTGAAATTCTGGGCCGTTGGGAAGGAGAAGCCCCTGAGTTGGACCGGATGCTTGAAAAAATATTTTTTAAATGAGCCAGGGCATGAAGCTGACGGTGAAAATTTTGGCCGTATTCCTGGTTACGGGTTTGACGGTGCTGGCACAGTCCCGAACGGTTGCCGGGGAAATACCGGATTCCGGAAAGTCGCTGAAGACGAACCCTGTGGTGGAGGTAGTGAAAGCCATGACATTGGAAGAAAAGGTGTTTATGGTGATCGGCAATAAAAACAATTATTGGTCGGAGCATAATTTTCTGGGAGTGGGAGCCACTTACCAGTGTGACCGCCTGGGTATTCCGCCGGCAATTCTGGATGACGGACCGGCAGGTTTGCGGATACCTTTCAAACGGGAAGGCGACGCACGCACCTATCATTGTACGGCATTTCCTACGGCAACGGCTTTGGCGGCTTCGTGGAATCCGCAACTGAATGAGCAGGTCGGGGCGACGATGGGAAATGAAGTGCTGGAATACGGGTCGGATGTGTTGCTGACCCCCGCCATCAATATCCAGCGCGACCCGTTGTGCGGACGCAATTTTGAGTATTATTCGGAAGACCCTTATCTGACGGGCAAGATGGCGGTTGCCATGATCCGTGGCGTACAGTCGCAAGGGGTAGGTACTTCGCTGAAACATTTTGCCGTCAACAATCAGGAGACAAACCGGCGCCTGGTGAATGCCGTTGTCAGTCAGCGGGCTTTGCGGGAGATCTACCTGCGGGCTTTTGAAATTGCCGTGAAAGAGGCCGATCCCTGGAGCGTGATGGCAGCTTACAACAAGGTGAACGGATATTATGCCACGCAAAACAAGGAGCTGTTGCAGACAGTGTTGCGGGATGAGTGGGGCTATCGCGGACTGGTGGTGTCGGACTGGAGTAATGCGGACGACGGCGTGGCGCAAATGCGTGCCGGAACGGATCTGATCATGCCCGGTTTTCTTATCGATTATCCGATGGGACCGTATTTCTATGACGAGATATTGAACGGGGTGAAAGACCACCTGCTGGACGAGGAGGTGCTGGACCGGAATGTGACGCGGGTCCTGGAATTTGTAAAGAAGACACCCCGGTATAAAGGGTATGAATTTTCGTCGGAGGTCGATTTGAAAGGACATGCCGAACTGGCCAAAATGGCGGCGGAGGAGTGCATGGTGTTGTTGAAAAACGAAAAGAAGGCCCTGCCTTTTTCATCCCGGGTGAAGTCGGTGGCCCTGTTTGGAAAAACCTCCTACGATTTTATCGCCGGTGGCCGGGGAAGCGGGGAGGTGAATTATTTCCGAAGCATGTCGCTGAAAGAGGGCTTGCAGGCCATGGGCTATAAACTGTCGGCCGGACTGGAGGAGTATTATACCCTTCAGATAGATTCCCTTTACAAATCGAAGGAAGCGGAAACGGCCGAGGAGGACCGGAAGTATATTGTAGCTTCGCTTCCGGAGCAGGCTTTGCCGGAGGAGTTGATCAGGGCGCAGGCCCGGATGACGGATGCCGCTGTCATTACGATCGGCCGGGTGTCCGGCGAGGGAGGAGACCGGAAGGAGGAAGGGTATTTCACCTTGACTCCGGAAGAGACGGATATGATTGCCCGGGTGTGTGATGTGTATCACGGCTTGAATAAGAAAGTGGTGGTGGTGCTTAATATCGGTGGGGTAATAGAGACGGCTTCGTGGAAGGACAAACCGGACGCCATTTTGCTGGCTTTCCAGGCCGGGCAGGAAGGGGCCGGGGCCGTCGGACGCATATTGAAGGGGAAAGTCAATCCTTCGGGCAAACTGCCGGTTTCTTATCCGGTGAAGTATTCGGACACTCCGGCTGCCCCTGATTTCCCGGGTATTCCCAAAGACAATCCGTTGAATACCTATTATAATGAGGGGATATATGTGGGCTATCGGTATTATGAGACGATGCAGGTGCCGGTGTCATACGAGTTCGGCTACGGGCTTTCCTATACTCAGTTTGAGTATGGTAATCTGAAAATCAGTTCCGGGGAGTTTGAAGACAAACTGACGGTCAGCGTGGATGTGAAAAACACAGGAAAGATGGCGGGAAAAGAAATCGTACAGTTGTATTTGTCGGCTCCGGTATGCGGTATGGACAAACCGGCCATGGAGCTGAAAGGATTTGCCAAGACCGCTTTGCTGGCACCGGGCCGGACGGAAACGGTCCGTTTTGAAGTGGATGCCCGTGCTCTCTGTTCCTTTGACAGCGGCCGGTCGGCCTGGATTGCGGATAAAGGGGAGTATACCGTGAAAATCGGCAGTTCGTCCAGGAATATCCGGCAGACGAGTACGTTCACGCTTGCCGATGAAAGAGTGGTGGAGCGGGTAAACGATGTCCTTTATCCCAACGGACCGGTGAAAGACCGCTATTCCCGTTCGGGAGAGATATTGAAAGGCCGTTCCGGGTTCAAAAAAGATCCTTATTATCAAGGTATCCGGGAGTGTCTGTGGAGAGAATAAACTGTAAAAATGACAAAGTATGATGATGAAAGTGTGTATTTTATTTTTGAGTATGATGTTTTTACTGGCTCCGGCAGGTAAGGCCCAGCCTAAGATTTGGGATGAGACGGAACAGGAAAAGCAGGAACGGATGGCCTGGTGGACACATGACCGTTTCGGTATGTTTATCCATTGGGGATTGTACGCCTTGCCTGCCAGACATGAGTGGGTGATGCGCTATGAGAAGATTCCGGTGGAAGATTATGAAAAGTATTTCGACTTGTTCGAGCCGGATTTGTATAATCCGCGTGAGTGGGCCAGGATGGCGAAGGCTGCGGGTATGAAGTATGCGGTGATCACCACCAAGCACCACGAAGGTTTTTGTCTGTTCAAAACTGATTATACGGACTATCAGGCTCTGAACGCTCCCTTGTGCCGCAAGGATTTGATCAGGGAGTGGGTGGAGGCTTTCCGGGCGGAAGGACTGAAGGTGGGATTTTATTACAGTCTGCTGGATTGGCACCATCCGGACTTTGAGATTGACCGGATTCATCCGCAGGCACCTAAAGATCCGAAAGACTACAAGAAACTGAATAAGGGGAAGGATATGGACCGCTACCGGGAGTATGTGAAAAATCAGGTGACGGAATTACTGACCAATTACGGAAAGATCGATCTGATGTGGCTGGATTATTCTTATCCCAAAGGGGAGCATGGCAAGGGACGGCAGGATTGGGATTCGGAGAATTTGATGAAACTGGTCCGTAAATTGCAGCCGGGTATTATCGTAAACGACCGGGCAGACTTGCTGGATGTGCCGGGAGGCTGGGATTTCAGCACTCCGGAACAGTATAAGGTGGCCAAATGGCCGGAAAGAGACGGAAAGAAAATCCCCTGGGAAACCTGTCAGACTTTTTCCGGATCATGGGGATATTACCGGGACGAGGCTACCTGGAAAGACAACAGGCAATTGCTCGGGTTGCTGATCGAATCGGTGAGCAAGGGGGGAAACCTGCTTTTGAATGTGGGGCCTACGGCCCGGGGGACTTTTGATCAAAGGGCACAGGAGAGGCTTGCCGGTTTGGGCAAATGGATGGCTGTGAACAGTCCTTCCATTTATGGCTGTACAGAGGCTCCGGCCGGTTTTGATGCTCCGGACAATACGCTGCTGACTTATAATCCGGAGACAAACCGCCTGTATGTGCATTTACTGGATTATCCGTTAGGCAGGTTGTTGTTGAAAGGATATGCCGGTAAGGTGAAATATGCACAGTTTTTGCACGACCGTTCGGAATTGCGGTTCGGTAAGGCCAATGCAAGTGTGACCCACAAGGATGAACTGGACGAAAAGGATATTCTTTTGGTGTTACCGGATGTCAGGCCCGATGTTGAAATTCCGGTGATAGAGCTGATATTGAATTGATAAAAAGACTTTCTGTCCCGATTCCGGGACAGAAAGAAAAAATGCCTGCAGTTATTCAAGCCTGTCCTTTCGGTTCCAGATCGATAGGAAATCCTGTCGGTTGCTGGTTTTCCGAAGCAAGGCGTATCGTACCGTTATCCTGTTCATATTTCCAGATATTGTCCTGTAAAGCCAACATCAGGCGTTTGGCATTTTCGGGAGTCAGAATAATCCGGCTTTTTACTTCCGGTTTCGTTACTCCGGGCATCAAACGGATAAAGTCGATAATAAACTCCGAAGTTGAATGTGCTATGATCGTCAGATTTGCATAAGTGCCTTGGGCCACCTCATGGCTCAGATCGATTTCCAGTTGGGTCTGTTTTTGTTCTTCCATTGTTTATTGAATTGATAATCAGTATGCTTTGATTGGTGATATTTCTATCTGAACAAATATATACTATTTTATATAATGAACGTAAAATTTTTTTCGGATTCTGATTTGAAAAAGTGAAATAAAGGCAAGATGGTAATTACCGGCCGATTTTGTGTTATCTTTGCCGGAGCATTACGAACAGAGTGTGATGTGAGTGATTGTTGTAAATAATAAAAAACAGAGAAAAATGACTGCGAATTGGTTTGAAGCGAAGGTGAAGTACATGAAGGTGAACGAGGATGGGCGTGAAAAAAAAGTAAATGAAGCTTACCTGTTGGATGCGATGTCGTATACGGAAGCAGAGAGCAGGATTATGCATGAGATGGAATCGGTGATTTCGGGAGATTATTATATCAGTAGTCTGAAAAAATCGAATATTACGGAACTGGTTCCTTCGGAAGATGAAAATGACGACCGTTGGTATAAGGCGAAGGTAAACATCATCGATGCCGATGAAGTGAGCGGAAAAGAAAAATCCACCGGTCAGTATTATCTGGTGGCTGCCTCGAATATTAACAAAGCTTTGGAGAATCTGGAGAAAAGTCTGGCTTCTTTTGTGGTTCCTTATGAGATTGCCAGTCTCACGGATACTCAGTTTATGGATGTATTTCCTTATTTTTCCGATGAAGAAGAACAGATTCCGGAAAATCTGAAGCCGTTGACCGAGGAAAAAACGGAAGAGGAAATTTAGGCTATAATAGAAACGTAGGTTTATTTTTTCTTTCTATTCCGATTCCGGGTTTTATCCCGTCAGACCGGTTCGCCTGGACCGGTCCGTTAAGGCTTTCCTTCACTGACCGGCGGAACTCCTCACTGCGTTCGTCAAACACCACCGGTCGGGCGTTCGGAAAACCTAACCGGACCCTCGTTCCTGCTCCAATGGTCTTCCGGCATAAAACCCTTCATCTCACGGCAGAGCTAACCGGCAAAGAAAATACAACCAAAAATTTGCAACAGCAGGAAGCCGGACCGTCCGGATTATTTCCAGTGAGAATAATCTTTCTTAAATCAAGACTGGTTTGCAATTCAGTGATAACGTAAGTCGGAGGTGATCGGGATTGGCGACCATTGGAGCTCTGTCGAGTGTCGTCTTGCTTTTTCTGAACGCCCGACCGGTGGTGTCTGACGAGCTTGCGAGGAGTTCCGCCGGTCAGTGATAGAAAAAGTTAGACGACCGACAGAAGCGACCGGGTCGCCAATTCCGATCACCGAAGAC
>NZ_CFKYFN010000046.1:0-25135 GCF_985060555.1 Odoribacter sp.
ACTTTCCTTCTTTGCCCTGTAGTGCTGACGGAAGATGCAGGGTTTTATGGCGGAAGACCATTGGAGCAGGAACGAGGGTCCGGTTAGGTTTTCCGAACGTCCGACCGGTGGTGTCTGACGAACGTAGTGAGGAGTTCCGCCGGTCAGTGAAGGAAAGCCTTACCGGACCGGTCCAGGCGAACCGGTCTGACGGTATAAAACCCGAAATCGGAATAGATAGAAAATAATAAACCTACCTCTTATTTGTTGGTATACAACTGTTTAATGATTATTGGAAATATTTTTTGATAAAAAGTATTCCAAATATTTGTCAGCAATATGTTTTTTTGTACTTTTGTGCCCGGGTAAGTCCTATGCGACCAGCTCCTGCAGAACCCCCCCAGGGTCGGAAGGCAGCAAGGGTATGTGGTTGTAGCGGTGCGACATAGTCAGCTTACCCGTTTTAACGAAATGATGCCTCTTTAGCTCAGCTGGCCAGAGCACGTGATTTGTAATCTCGGGGTCGTTGGTTCGAATCCGACAAGAGGCTCGAACAAAAGGAACCTTCCAGCATCAAGTTGGAAGGTTTCTTTTATTTCAGAATTTTGGGACGGATCTTCCGTGTCCCGAAAAGTGTGTATTTTCCGATTGATCCCCGGAATCCGCTGTTTTTGAGGTTTTGCCTGAAAATAGAAACTCCCGAAATTCTTTGAATTTCAGGAGTTTGCTTTGTTTTTTCGCTTGTTTTTGTGATCCAGCTGGGATTCGAACCCAGGACCCCAACATTAAAAGTGTTGTGCTCTACCGGCTGAGCTACTGAATCGGGTCACAATGTGTCTCAATTGCGGGTGCAAATATAGGGAGTTTTTCGTTAGTTGCAAAAAATGGTTGCTGTTTTTTCTGAATATTTTTATATGCTTTCGTTTAATCTATTCGTTATAAGTTATATAGCATATTAAAAAAAATGCAAAATAGGTAGGATTTTTGTTTCTTATCCCGGAAAAATGTTGTAACTTTTATAGGCCATTTAAAATCGGGTGTGTCATGATATTCAATAGTACAGAACGGGAAGGGGTACTGGTCATGCTGTTATTGATCACAGGCCTTATTGTTATTCCGCGGTTTGTCCGGTCGGGGAAACCTGCATTCTTTTTGTTGCCGGAAGTAATCAATATAGAAAAGGATTCTCTTCGTCCGGTATCACATCGGGAAATTTCTCCTCCCTTGGAATTGAATACGGCGGACAGCAGTGCGTTGGTCAGAATCCGGGGAATCGGTCCTTACTATGCAAGTAAAATCATCAAATACCGACAGAGATTGGGAGGTTTTTATGCCGTCCGGCAGCTGAAAGAGTTAAAGATGAATCACTTCAATGTCGATTCGTGCGCTGGGGTATTTACCGTCGATCCTTCAAAGATCGTGAAATACAGGTTGGACACCATGAGTTTTAAAGCTATACTCCGGCATCCCTATCTCGAATATGAGGATGTACAGATGATCTTCAATGCCAAGCGCAAATACGACTCTCTTTCTTTCCAACTGCTCGAAGAAAAGAAAGTACTTCCGGCTTATAAACTCAAAAAAATAAAGCCTTATTTCCAATAAGTTCACAAAATAGAATAACTTTGTGAACAATCCGGTGGACACCGGCCGTTTAAAACAACTAAAAAATACTGACGATGAAAAAAGTATTCATTACACTGGGTGTACTCATTCTTGTTGTAATTACAGCTTTAATGGTCATCCCTACTTTTTTTAAAGGAGATATACTCCAAATTATTGAAAAGCAATCCGCCAAATACATCAATGCGAAATTGAAAATCGGCGATATGAACCTGAGCATGTTCAAAAGTTTTCCTAATCTGAATGTTGCCTTGAAAGAGGTGATGATTACCGGGCAGGATGAATTTGCAGGAGATACCGTCGTTTACATTCCGTTGTTCGAGGCTTCGGTGAATTTGAAGTCACTGATAGCAGGAGATGAACTCATTGTAAACCAACTTTTGCTTAAAAATTGCCGTATCGCTCCGACAGTAAATAGCGAAGGGAAAGCCAACTGGGATATCCTATTGTCTTCCGGTTCGCAAACTTCCGCCACTACGGAAACTCCGCCCGACGAACCGAAAGGCAAGGCGGAGAGAGGCCTTCGTTTAAATGATATCGCCATTGAAAATTTATTCATCACTTACAATGATTTTCAGCATTCGACTTATGCCAGCATTGCAGATATCGATTTAAAACTCAATGGGAATTTTTCGGAAACCAATACGCTGATCGATATTTTCCTTGCTCTGCAAAATATTTCATATCGGCACCAAAACAGTGTCTGGATCAATAAGACCGATCTGAAATGGCAGGCCGTTATCGGAGCCAATCTCAAAGAGATGACTTTCGATATTCAGAAAAATGACCTGGCCCTGAACGATCTCAAACTCGATTTAACCGGAAATATCGGGATCGGAGAGGACAAATATAAACTGGATTTGCAATTGAATGCTCCGGATACCAAATTTGCCAGTTTGTTGGCTATGGTGCCCAAAACGTTGCAACATTATATCGAGGGATTGGAAACCAGTGGTGATTTTAAGCTGAATGTTACGGCTAAAGGAGAATATTATGCCGATCATCTCCCGGCTCTGCAGGCAAATTTACTTGTCAATAATGCTTCTGTAAAATATCCCGAATTACCGGAAGCTATCCGTCAAATCAATATCGATCTGAACGTGAGCAATCCCGGAGGACCTGTCGATTCAACACAACTGAACCTGAAAAAATTATCGTTCGATATAGCGGGTAATCCATTCAGTATGTATTTGAATATCAGTAATCCTAACGATCCGGTGCTTGCCGGAGGTGCAGTCGGGGTTATTAATTTCTCCAATCTGAAGAAAGCCCTTCCACTGAAAGATATTACCCTGCAGGGAATCGTCACGACCGATATGACATTCAACGGGAAATATCAATATATCGAGAAAGAACAATATGAGAAATTTATTGCCAAAGGAAATATTATTTTAAAAGATCTTCTTTTGGTCAATGCTGAATTTCCGGAAGGTATTTCTATCCCGCAGGGATCTGTTACGATTACTCCGGCTCAGTTGAATCTGAAACAGTTACAGGCAAAAGTTTTTTCCTCGGATTTCACTTTACAAGGAAATATTTCGAACTATCTTCCTTATGTTTTCAAAAATGAAACGCTGAAAGGTAATTTCTCTCTGCATTCGAACCGAATAAATTTGAATGAATTCATTATCGCCCAAGCCAAAGCGGCCCGCCAAACAAAGAGCGATACTACGGCCCGGGCTTCGGCCGACTCTATCGCCTTGACGAACAAACCGACCGCAGCAGAAGGAGCTTTGGAGATTCCCAAAAACATCGACGTACAATTTACCAGTAATATCAGTACTATCCTTTTCGATAATCTGACTATCCGTAATGTAAAAGGGCAAATTTCTTTGGATAATGCGGTCGCCACACTGAAAAATCTCAGTATGGATATGTTGGAAGGTAAAATGGTGATGAACGGACAATATAATACAGCCAATCCGAAGATTCCGACAGTAGATTTCAAGCTGAATATATCCGACTTCGATATCCATGCCGCCTACGAGGCTTTCACTTTCCTGCGGAAGAGTATTCCGGTAGCGATGAACTGTAGCGGACAAGTTTCGGCTGCCATGAACTTCAGTTCTGCCCTGGATAAAGAAATGAGTCCGGTAATGACGACAGCAAACGGTGGGGGATATCTCGAATCAAAAGGTATTCTGATCAACGACAATCCGGCGATGAACCAGTTGGCTAGTGTGATGAAGAACGACGAACTTAGCCGGTTGAGTATCAGTAAGCTGAAAATCGATTTCAAACTCGAAAACGGGAATATTATCGTCGAACCGTTTAAGACCAGTTTTGCAGGTAATCCGGTGACCATTTATGGAAATCAAACCGTCGACGGGCAGCTCGATTATACCTTATCGATGAACATCGACCGTAAATTTTTCGGCAAGGACATCGACAACCTCCTGAAATCTATTCCGGGTTCGGACAATATTAAAAATCTGGATATCGATGCAAAGGTCGAGGGAACGCTGTCGAAGCCGGTTATCAAACCCGACCTTTCCAAAGCGATCAAAGCGGTCACCAAAGCAGCAGAGAAAGAATTGAAAGGTAATCTGTTACAGGGAATACAGAATCTCTTTAAAAAGAAATAAATTTCTTCTAAACGGGAACAACAGAGTAAAACAGCATATTCTCCGTTTGCTCCGTTGTTCCCGTTTTATCTTAATAACTAACCGTCTCTTCAGGTATTATTATCTAATAGGGAGGAGTAAATTTTCCTTCTGCCGGAAAATCCGGTGAATTTTCCGTTGTCCCATAAGGTTTCGGATGATCGTCTAAAGTCTCCGATTCTTCCTTCAGCTCATCCATATAATCGGAGAGGTTGTCTTTGGCGTTCTGATCGTCATTCTCGATAAGCTCATCCATAGTTTTATTATAAGCCTTTGTCTGTTGGGCAAAAATCCCTTTCGATTGGTCACTTTCTGCCCGTTCGTAATTTGAAGCTCCCTGAATATCGTCCTCGGTAGTCTCATCATTAGCCATCTTTTGGCTTTTTCCTGGTTTTTCGGTATTACCACAACCACAGCCTTTAATTGTAGTTGGCTTGGACTGTTTATCGGATTCTTTTTTCACGTCCTTCATAGCTTTGTCGTTTTTAGTTATATATGATTCAACCGGGTAAACCTCTGCAAGATAGCCCGCTTCAGCAAGTATCCGTTCTACCGATGCAACAGCTTTCTCATCTTTGGCCTTTATTGTCAAAATCCGGTCAGGGCTTTTCAGATCGATCGACCAACTTTGGATTTCATCTGTTATATCCAATTGTGATTTAACCTTGGCAACACAATTATTGCATTTCAAATTCGTTTTAAACTTAAATGTTTTCATGTCCTATTCTTAAAAAACTTTATAAACTTAAATTTATCGTCCCGATAAATTTAACTACACTCATACGAACGCTTAAACTTCAGAATGGTTACCCAATAATTGGAAATTGAGATTTAAAAATTGAAATCAGATTTTTTTTGCTTTGATGCGTAAGCTGTTCGTAACGACGGAAACCGAACTGAAAGCCATCGCAGCGGCAGCTATCATCGGATTGAGTAAAAAACCGCAACAGGGATAGAGAATGCCTGCTGCCAGGGGAATACCGATCAGGTTATAAATAAATGCCCAAAACAGATTTTGCCGGATAGCGGCGACCGTTTGCTTCGAGAGGGCCCAGGCTTTCGGGATAGCATTCAGATCAGAGGTAATCAAAGTGATCTTCGCCACATCGATTGCAATATCCGAACCTTTTCCCATTGCGATGCTGACATCGGCTTGGGCCAAAGCCTGCGAATCGTTGATACCGTCACCTGCCATCGCTACAATCTTGCCCTGTTGTTGTAGTTCCTTCACGAAATCGGCTTTATCCGATGGCATGACTTCTGCCTTGAAATGTTTCAGGCCGATACTATCGGCTACGGCCCGGGCTGTGATCCGATTATCTCCGGTGAGCATATATACTTCAATACCTTCTGCCTGCAAACGTTCGATAGCTTTTACAGACCCAGGCTTCATCCGGTCGGCGATGACAATTAAAGCCAACACTTGTTTGCTATCGGCAAAATAAACGACGGTTTTCCCTTCCAGACTACAAGCATCGGCTTGTTCTGCCTGTTCACTTTCCCGGGAGATTCCGTTCATTTCCAGCAAACGGCGATTCCCTACAAAATAGGATTCCCCATTGATCATACCTTGTATGCCCTGTCCCGTCAGACTATTGAATTCTCCCTTCAGATTCGTCTTTATCCCTTCTTCCGTCAGATGGAGTACCACAGCATCGGCCAGAGGATGTTCGGAACGGCTTTCCATAAACAATAAAACTTCCATACTGTGCCGTAAATCTATCCCCGGATTCCAGAAAATATCGGTAACCACAGGTTTCCCTTCGGTAATCGTTCCGGTTTTATCTAAAACTACGGCTTGTACTTTACACAATTGTTCCAGGCTCTGTGCATCCCGGATCAGAATATTGTTCTCAGCCCCTTTGCCGATACCTACCATAATTGCCGTCGGGGTCGCCAATCCCAATGCACAGGGACAGGCGATAACCAATACAGTTACCGAGGTCAGCAAGGCATGTGTAAAAGCGAGTTCTCCACCGGCAATCATCCAGCCGATAAAAGTAAGCGCTGCGATACCGATTACGGCAGGTACAAAAATAGCAGCAATTCTGTCGACCAACTGTTGTACCGGAGCTTTACTACCCTGGGCCTCCTGTACCATCTTGATAATCTGGGCTAAAATAGTCTCGCTCCCGACTTTTTCGGCCATGAATTTAAAACTCCCTTTCTGATTGATCGTACCTGTATAGACATGTGTACCGGTCACTTTCTCGACAGGTACCGGTTCGCCGGTAATCATGCTCTCGTCGACAAAAGAAACTCCTTCTGTGACACTGCCGTCGACCGGAATTTTATCTCCGGGTTTCACCAATAGTATGTCTCCGGGTTGTACTGCTTTGATCGGGATCACCTGTTCCGTACCGTCTTCGAGAATCCGGATCACCTCTTTGGGCTGTAATCCGATCAGTTTACGGATAGCTGTCGAAGTATTCGATTTTGCACGGCTTTCCAATAAACGGCCTAATAAAATTAAAGCGATGATCACTGCTGCCGCTTCATAATAAATATGAGCTTCCAGTCCCCGGTCCGTCCAATAGGTGGGCCATAGGGTATTGAACAGACTGAACAGAAAGGCGACTCCTGTACTGACCGCCACCAAAGTATCCATATTGGCATGTCCATGTTTCAATTGTCGCCAGGCATTAATGAAAAAATCCCTTCCGAATACCAGTAGGACCGGTAAGGTAAATCCCAGCATGATCCAGTTGCCATAGGGCATATGCATAAAAAACATCCCGATCACAAAAACAGGGAGGGATAGCAATAACGCTCCTATCGTTTTCCGGCGTAGTTTATCATAGGCTTCTCGTTGTAAAATTTCGGCCTGTTCAGGCTCTGTCTCATTTTCCAACAACAGATCGTAGCCTGCTTCCTGTACCGTTTTTTGCAAATCTTTATCGGAAACAAGCGTAGGGTTATATTCCACTATGACGTCTGAAGCGGCGAAATTTACTCTGGCTTCTATGACACCCTTACGTTCGGATAATGCCTGTTGAATATTGGCAGCACAACCGGCACAACTCATACCGATCACATAAAATGACTTTTTTTCATTCATAACCTATCCGTTTTATCCCTTTACGTGAACTCAGGGGCTTAGTTTCAAATCAGTTATAAAATCCTATTTCTCCTGTTTCCGAAAGGCATCATGGATGGTAATCCCGGTAGAGATCCACCGGTATTTGTCTCCTCTTTCCTCTGCAATAAACACATGATATTCGAAATCATTGACCGTTTGACGTAAAGCAGGGAACTTCTGGCCGATGAAATGCCAGACTCTGTAAGTATACCGGAAAGCCAACTGGTTATTGGTACTTACTCCGATTTTATACGAAATGGAAATATTCTTTATATTGCCCTTCAAATAAGTAAAGGACACCATTGAAATCACCGTATATGCCTGAATATTTTATCGGTACAAATGGTCGGCACTTTGTAAAATCTTATTTTTCAGCAAAACGGGATAATCAGGATGTTGTTCCAGAAATTGCCGGACTACTTGTGCCGCTTCCGGGGAATTATGTCCGCGCAATGTAGCTGAAATCCAGTTCTTGGGGAAAAAGATATCTCCGGTACGCTGCACTTCCTGTAATTCCTGTAAAGCCGGCCTGATGTACTTCACGGCTTGCTGTTGCCGGAGAGGGTGGTTGAGATATCCGACGATCTGGGTAACCCAAGGTTCTATCCGACGGTTCCCGGCGATCAATAAAGACCGAAATAGGGAATCCCGCGTTTCTGTTTCAGGAGCTACGGCCCGGACAATAAAGTTAAATTCTCTTTTCCGGTCGGGGTCCTGAATACGGGTCGCCTGTGTCGCCCTGATTTCCTCATATTTTTCAGGCATACGTACAGCCAATTCATAAGCCATTTTAGTATAATCGCTCTCTCCTAAAGCCAAGCCGGTAAAAGATTTCTGTTCTTTCCACATCCGGTAAATTTCCTGTGTCGTCGCCGGTTGCCGGAAGGTTCCGAGCAAAGCCCTGAAAGCAGCCTGTTGACAACCTTTTCCTCCCGGTTTGCGTGCTAATCCGAGCAGGCTTTCTTCAAGCTCTTCACTTCCTGCAATCTGTCCGTGCAGGGCCATCTCATTCAAATAGGCGATCGAAGTAGAAATAATCAAAGGTTCGGTTTCGGTTTTCAAATTACTGATCAACATCCGGGCAAAAGCCAAACCATCTACACGGCCGTGCAGACGGTTTTCATTCAAATTGATCAATAAAGCCAAACGGGTTTCAGGTGCTTTCGCGAAAGTATTCAAATGCGCTAAAGCATAGGTAATCGTCCGCTGATCCAGTACGAAATAGCCATAGGCTTCACCATTTTGATTCAGAAAAATGCAGGACTCATCCGCAGACCGGTTCTGAAAAACGGTCACCGCAGAATCGGATACCAAAGTCACTTCATGCACAGAGGACTGGAGTGTATCTGCATTTTTTCCCTCATAGAGGGCTACACTTATATTTTGTGGCCAACTCAATCCTCTATGCCAGGGATCTTTTTGCCGCACGACCAAGGTCCGGTCGTGCCACGAAGCGGAAATTTCCGGCATCCCTTTTTCATTTACCCAACTATTACTCCAGGCTACCAGATCCTTATCGGTATACTTATTGAGAATAGTAATCAGATTATCCCATGTGGCATTCCCATATAAATAAGTCTGCAAATATTCCCGGATACCTTTTTGAAAAGCTTCTTCTCCCAATAGTTTCAGTAACATATTCATAACGATGGGCGCTTTATCATAGACAATCTGTCCGTAAATCAAACCGGCATCCTTTAAGTTTTCCAAAGGTTGTTTTATCGAGGTAGAGCCGGCTGTACGGTCTTCCGCATAAGCCGGAATATAAAAATTACGCAAATCGTTCAGAAGGTGATTGACTCCCGGAAACTCCGGCCGGGTCATCTGGGAGGCAAAATAATTGGCGAATACTTCTTTGGTCCACACATCGTCGAACCAGGCCATTGTCACGGCATCTCCAAACCACATATGTGTCGTTTCGTGAGCGATCAGTTCCATCCGTCCCAGTTCTTCTTCTATGGTCGGATGCGGCCCTAAGAACATGCGTTTATCATTGTATAACACCGCACCCGGATGTTCCATACCACCGAACTGAAATCCCGGTACAATCACCAGATCGTATTTATCGAACGGATAGGGGATTCCGGTATAGTCCTCGAGCGATTTCAGAGAAGCGAAAACCTGATCGAAAATGATCGTATGCTGGGCCACTTTCTGAGGATCGGTTTCCCGGTAATACATGACTATCGTTTTACCGTCCCGGCTTTCTGCCAGTTGTTGCCATTTCCCGGCTACAAAAGAAAATAAATAGGTACTCAGGGGTTGGGTCGGCTGAAAAGCGATCAGTTTCCGGCCTTCATGGAGGGTTTCGGACTCGACGGCTGCATTGGCTACGGCTACCCATTGCTCCGGGATATCCAGCTGCAAGGTAAAAACAGCTTTCATGTCCGGTTGGTCGAAACAAGGAAATAAGGTTCGGGCACGTTCGGGTACCAACAAGGTGTATAAAAATTCATCGTTCCGGTTCAGGGATTGATTACCGGCAATAAAATCGATCTCGATCTCATTCGCTCCTTTTTTCAGGTAATCGGTCCCTACTACAATATGTTCATTCGAAATCCGGATCGAATCCGGTCGTCCATTCACTTTCAGTTGTTTCACTTTGTGGGGATCTTCGCGAAAATCCAATACGACAGGCTGTACTTTTTCCTGCTTCAGTGTGATCTGTACTTTCCCGATGACCTCTTCCTGTTTATTTTCAGGAATCCGGAATTTCAGCCGGTATTGCAAATTGCTTATATCTTGTTTGCGTTGCCGGGCCAACCCGATGCTTACTCCGGTTTCCGGTTCCTTCCCTTCGGGGCGGCATCCGGCCAATAATTCTACTACTCCCAACAGGATTATAAAAAACAACTGTTTTTTCATAAATCTATGGATTTTAAATTTAATCTTTACTCTGCGCCTGGCGTATTGAAAGGCCGATTCGTTTACGCCCGGGTTCCACTTGTACAACCTTTACCATCACTTGTTGATTCAGTACCAGTTCTGCTGCAGGATCGGTTACATAACGATCGGCAATTTCTGAAATATGTACCAAACCGTCCTGTTTCACTCCGACATCGACAAAAGCTCCGAAACCGGTAATATTGGTAACGATTCCCGGAATTACCATACCCACCTGCAGATCTTCGATTTTTGAAATGCCTTCGGCAAAACTGAATACTTTCGCCATTGTCCGGGGATCTCTCCCCGGTTTTTTCAATTCTGCCACAATATCTTTCAGGGTCAGCAGGCCCGTTTTTTCATCCACATACCGTTGAGGTTCTATCCGGCCGCACAGTGTTTCGTTTCCGATCAGTTCATGAACGCCGACACCCAGATCGCGGGCCATTTTTTCAACGATATAATACGATTCCGGATGAACAGCAGAATTATCCAAAGGATTTCCGGCCCCTTCGATCCTCAGAAAGCCGGCACTTTGTTCAAAAGCTTTCGCTCCCATACGTTTCACTTTTTTCAGTTCTTCACGGCTTTTCAACGCTCCGTTTTCCTGAATATAAGCCACCACGTTTTCAGCTAAGGCCGGTCCTAAACCGGAAATATAGGTCAGCAAATATTTACTGGCGGTATTCACATTCACTCCGACCTTGTTCACACACGATTCGACAACCCGATCCAACGCTTCTTTCAGTCCGCCTTGATCCACATCATGCTGATACTGTCCGACACCGATCGATTTAGGATCGATTTTGACCAATTCGGCTAAAGGATCCATCAATCGTCTGCCGATCGATACGGCCCCCCGCACCGTCACATCGTATTCCGGAAATTCTTCCCGGGCAATTTTAGAGGCAGAATAAACGGAAGCACCACTTTCACTGACGACAAACACCTGTACCTTCCGGTCGAAGCGTAATGTCTGGATAAATTTTTCTGTTTCCCGTCCGGCCGTACCGTTCCCGATAGCGATGGCCTGAATGTCGTAGGTCGCTACCATATTCGTCACTTTGGCTGCCGCTTGCTTATACTCATTGCGGGGAGGGTGGGGGTAAATATTTTCATTATGAACCAGTTTGCCGGTTTCATCCAGGCATACCACTTTACAACCTGTACGGAATCCCGGATCGATAGCCAATACCCGTTTATTACCTAAAGGAGAAGCGAGTAACAGTTGCCGTAAATTTTCTGCAAAGACCCGGATAGCCTCGCTATCTGCTTTCTGTTTGGATAAGGTCATATATTCGGCTTCGATGGACGGAAACAACAATCTTTTGTAGCCGTCTTTCATCGCCAGCCAGACTTGCCGGGCACTCTCATTGTCTCCTTTTATAAAAATCCGCTCTAAATTCTCTAAGGCGTTCTCTTCGTCGATGCTTAAAGAAACTTTGAGAATCCCTTCTGCTTCTCCACGACGGATAGCTAATATCCGGTGAGAAGGGCAACGTTTCAGACTTTCCTGGAAATTGAAATAATCGGTATATTTTTCACCTTCCTGCTCTTTGCCTTTTACTACTTTGGCCGTGATAACCGCCTCCCGTTCAACCAGACAGCGAACTCGGTTACGTGCCGCTTCGCTCTCGTTCACCCATTCCGCTATGATATCCCTGGCTCCCTGTAAAGCCTCTTCTGTATCCTGTATCTCACCTTTTACAAAACGGGCTGCTTTGACCACGATATCCCCGTTTTCCTGTCGCATCAAAAGAGCAGCCAGCGGTTCCAACCCCTTCGCTTTGGCCTTCGATGCCCGGGTTTGCTTTTTAGGTTTAAAGGGTAGATAGATATCTTCCAATATCCGGATATCCTGACATTCCCGGATCTGTTTTTCTAAAGCGGGAGTCAATTTTTCCTGTTCCCGGATCGTATCTAAAACAGCATTTTTCCTTTTTTCGAGTTCCTGAAACTGAGTATATAAAGTTTTGATTTCCCCGATTCGTACTTCATCCATATTACCGGTTTTCTCTTTACGGTACCGGGCAATAAAAGGAATCGTAGCTCCTTCTGCAAATAAATCGAGTAGGTTACGTACCGCCCGGTTCTCTCCTCCGGTCTTTCCTACGATAAAAACAACGGGATCTATATAATATTCCATATCTGTTTATTTTTGTTCTTTAACAATCAACATATTTTTTCGTGAACGGATTGCTGAAAAACTTCTGATGACAGCAAAGATACAGAAACAATAACCAAAATGAAAAGTTCATAGAAAAGAAAACCATACAGGGAAAATTTCAATGCTCTGATCAGGCAGAGACTGTAGCTAAATTAAAAGCCAACCAACAGGAACCGGGTATGACCCAAATACGACCCAAGCACGGCAACTGATTGAATTTATGGGCGATGACTATATGAGTGTAAAAGGGGTGATGGCACTATTGAACGTCTGTATCCTGACCAGCCAAACACCCTGAACAAAAATACCGCCTGACGGAAGCTGCCAGGAAATGGAAAGCGAATGAACAATAAGTGTACAGGGCAACTGAATGCCGTTGATCCGGTAATCCTGTGGGGGAATTTGCTGCCGACGGTTGTAGGCTGAAAATGCTGTGTATTCGGGGGGAAGTAACAGGAAAAGGCTGCACCGTAAGACAGGATTACGGCACAGCCTCTTTCAAGGTTTTATTATAAATGTGGACACCTCTGTTATTGTTCGTCCTTCACGCCGCGGACGTAGCCGTTGTCGAGATCTCCTGTTCCAGTCGCTCCGATAGAGCCAGAGCCTTCCGCAGCATTGAAACGGAAACCGCCGTTCTTATTCGGTAAAGTACCATCCCCACCTGTTTCTGTAGATCTACGGCTGAAACTGGTAAAACTCAGGTACATGGCTTTTCCTCCACCATTGTCTGTTAGACCAGCTCCAGGATAGGATTTCCACGCATCGTCAGGCAGGCGGGTTTGCATAATCAGCAGTTCGCGCAGATTGGGTATGCGGTATCCCGATGGCGTGATTGTCATAGTCTGATACTCCGACCAGTCTCGCCAGTTGCGCCAACGAAACGCAGGAATACTCCACGTTCTCTCCCGCCCCGCATTCTCAAAATCCTGATCCCTTGTCGCCACGCGGAATTTGGCATACGGGCGGTTGTAGGGCGAGAGGTCGTTATGCTGAGGCAGGTTGCCGGTCTCGATACTCTGGCGGCGTGCCTTGGGGCTGAGGTTGGAGCAGTCTATTACGTAGGTGCCGTCAGCTTCAGCAGCAGTAACCCGGGGGATGAGTGCTACAGGTTCACTCTCCGGTGCGTCAAGGCCGATGCCGAGGTTGCGCACGCAGCGGTAGGTGAATTTGTTGCCTAACTCTGGCCTTTCCATGCCACTGGTTGCTCCCAGAGCAACACATTCTTCGGCATATAATCCCCACGCCACGTTATTACCGCCCTGTCCTCCGTCGTAGGCAGTGCTGGTCGTATAATGCCAGTAAGTTTGCCCGTCGCGGTCGTCGGGATTAGTGGGATAGAGGTGAGAGGCGTCGTCCAGGGCACTCTCACCGATGTAGAAGTCCACGAGCTGGTCTTTGGCAGCCAGGTACCAGCGGATTTCCTCCGGATCAACAATGTTGTCACCGTCAAGGTCACGGTTACGTGTCAGCACGGCATGCAATGCATCATTGATTTTCAGCTTATATCTGTCTTCAGGATTAGTACTCCATACATCTAAGACATCCGTCCATTGCAGTACAGTTTGGTAGTTTGACCCGAGCAGGCATTGCAGGGTGTTGAGACGGCCGTTGCCGGACGATTTACCCCGGCTCACGTCACCTACGTCCACCAGATCTCCCTCCATGCTGCTCTCCAGTCCCCAGCAGGTGGGTAACTCGCTCTCGCTCTTATCCACGTTGTACACCGTGCGGATGGATTTCTGCCTGAAAGTCTGTATGGCGGTCATCGTGCTCGATGCCCCGTCGGGGCTGTAGTGGGCATTGTCCCCGTCGATGATGTAGAGCAGACGGTCTTCGGCCCCCACGTATTCCCGCCATTTTTTCAGCTGATAGTTGTTGCCGGCACTGTAATCATGGTCCCACGGGTGGCGCACATACACGTATTCGTCGATAAAGGCGGTGATGGTTACGGTTCCGGATGTAAGCCCCTTGTCGTAGTCATCCCTCAGCCGTTGGAGGAGCTGGTGCACGTCGAGCAGGCGGGCGTTGGGATAGCCGGAATGGCCGTCATAGCCCGATTTCTCTCCTCCGCCTGGCAGGCCCTTGTAGTTCTGATCGCCGGGATACTTTACATATTCGTTATTGCCCCGCCCATAGTCTTCATTAATGGCAAACTTGATCCAGCGGTAGTCGCTGATGCCACTTCCCGTGGAAGATTCGCCCGTGCCGGACGATGTGCCCGGAGGGTTGGCATCCGTAAAGTCCCCCTTATATACCGCCTTGTCATACGGGGTCTGCACGCCCCAGGTCAGGCGCGGCACCTGTGCGCGGTTCAGGGTGATCAGTACACGGTCGTAGTGGGCGTCCAGTTCGTGCGGCTTAATTTCGCTCACGATCACGTTGCCCTCGTAGCCGGGGCGGGATTCTTTTTTCTCGGTCACCTCCACCTCGATGTCGTTCACGCCGCGGATCGTGACGGTGTAGATGTAGTGCGTATTGCGGCGGGTGTCGTAATCGTCAGGGTCTTGATTGGCATAACCCAGATGGACTGTAAACTTCACGTCGGCATTGACCGTATTGCCACCCTGTTCTTCATACGACAGCGTGCCCGACATTTCCACGTAAGCGGCGTTTGCAGGTGCGTAGGTGAAAGCGCCGTTTTCGTATTCCTGTCCCGGCTTATTACTAAAATCATCACCCGGTTTCGACTCCGCCTTATCCCGCTTTTCGCGCAGGGCGTACCGTGCCGCTGCGTCCGTCACTCCGGTTTCTCCGGAAATCTTCCTTGCGGGGGTCTTGCGGCTTTCCGGCATGTAAAACACGAAAGCGCAACTATCCAATAAATACTCTCCGTCGCGTCCTATAGTCTCGAACGGCATTTCCGGCGATTCAAAGTAGGTACACCCGTCACCGTCGGCATCGCCTGTCTCCCGGGGCAGCACCAGCGACTGCGCGGGCACGTTCACCACCCGCCAGCCTTTGGAGCGGAAGTCGAACTTGTCCCAATTTTTGTCAGCGGGAACTTCAGTCTTCACGATAAACTCCACCTTGGCGTCCAGGCGTTCCAGCTTCAGCGTACACTCGAACGAAGCTATCCCGCCACTCTCGCTTCCGGGGATATTGAATACGTCATTGCCAGATCCGTCTACAGCATAGCCCGACATGATGAATTGCGACGACCGTTCCAGAGTCTGCTGGTCGAGCTTTGCCATAAGGGCCTCCAGTTCTGCTTTCGTCTTCACTTCCTTCAGCGCGTCCAGGGAGAGCTGGTAGGTAGAGTTGACGCCAGTCTCGGAGAAGTTTGCAATGCCGGCAATCTGCGCATTGTTTTTCGATCTGGCTGTAAGGACAACACCATTGGCAGGAACGTTGTGATATTCTCTTGACCCTTCGCATACGTCTCCGTTTTCGTCGAATACGAATACATAGAGATTGGTCACCCGTTTCTCGTTGGCCGCATCCTGTGCGGCACGCGTTTCTATGCGGTTATCCCCGGAAGCTACCTTCAGCACAATCTGTGCCGGGAGACCCTCCTGCACACGGGGACCTCCTCCCACAATCTCCTCGTCGGCACACGAAAACAACGCTACCGACAGCGTCGCCACCGACAACAGGCGGCTCATTCTTCTTAATCTTATCTTCATAACTTTGAATAACATACCGGTTTGTTTAATTGAACGGCGGAACGGTGATTTCTTTCTTGCCCCAATCCACCACCTCATATTTCAGGATCAGGCGGGCATCTACGCTCAGCGTGGCACGGATGTTTACCTGTGTATTACGGGCGATGGATTTCAGTGCACCCTCGGCGATGAAAGCCTTTTGGGGATAGGTCCCTTTCGCCAGCGTGGCGAACCCGATGGTATAGGGCGAGTCCGTCATTTCCGGCAGCCAGGCGTAGGAAGGATAGATGTAGCATACCAGCATCTTTTCGCCGTATGCGGGGATTTTGATGTAATCCGCCTCCGTTTCATAGGGATAGCTCTTGGCTTCGTACGCAGTACTGCCGGGCACATCCAGCGACTGTTCGCCGAAAAGATAGAGCCTGTCGCCGAAGAAAGTGCCGAAATTTACCGCATTGATGTTGATCTCGGAATCCAGATCGTTATTCATGCTGATATTGAGCTTGGCCACGCAGCGCACTAATTGTGCTTCGAGAGGTTCCCCGGGAGTACCTGTCGGGGAGCCTGATTTTACCTCGTAGTCGCGTACAATCCAGCTCATGGGCAGTCCCTTATCTATATTCACTTCGGAGAACCGTTTCGGGAAATACGTACGATCAGGGTCTTCCAGCAAAGCCTTCTTTGATGTCCGGCCCGGTACGTCTACAAGCTCAAACTCCTCCGTATCGTAATCCTTACCCAAGGCAGCCTCGTTGGCCAGGACACAGAAAGTCACCTTGCCCACGGGCACATTTTCTATCGTCACCGTTTGGGCGGCAAGTTCTTCCGGCGTGAGTTTGTGGTTTACGGCAATTTTGTTACCGTCCGTCACCACCAGCACGCGCAGGGTGTTTATCCGGTTTTCCAGCGTGGCGTACTCATCCTCCGTACCGTCGGTGCGCGTACCGACGGCTCCGGCCACCGACATGCGCAGGGTGACGGAGGTGGTTTCTCCGTCCACAGGCCAGGGTGCCGCACTGTCACTGGCACATCCCGCCAGCAGGAACGGCAGGCACACCGCTGCCAGGTACAGGGCAAGCCATCCGGCAAGATATGATTTCAGTTCTCTTTTCATAGCTTCGTCTGTTTTTTATTCTTGGTTGGTCGTTTCATCCGGTCCCCACGACACTTCGGTGTCCTTCGTATCCCAGGGCTTCACCTTCCACGTGAGGGTAAGCGAGGATGCCGAGACGGTCAGGGTGTAACTGTACTGCTGGGCCGCATCCCAGTGGGGTATCTCCGTCGTGGCGAGTTCTACCTCAGCTGTGCGGTCGTCCCCCGTGTCGCCCTTGAGACGGTAGGCCATGTTGATGACAGCATCTGTCAGGTCGGCAGCGGTATGGGGAGGCAACAGCACATCCTGTAGCATGGTTATGGTGTTGCCGCCGGACACCGTAATATTCCCGTCGGCTTTGGTCAGCCGGCTGTCCCCGTCGGTGGTCTTTTCGCCACCGCTCCACGAGGGAGTGCCCGATGCCGGACAGGTAAGGTTGGCCTTCCAGGTCACGCCGTTCACCTTGAAGGCTGTGACCGTAGCCTCGCATCCCACGGCTTTTACCGCAAAGCTGAGCCGCGCCAGCTGGTGGGCGAAAGTGAAGGTCACGGGACCGGGGTCCTTCGTCAGCACATCCGGAGTTTGGACTGTCTGCTGTGCTGTCATCAAGTCGGTGCCGTGCGTGGCGTCGAAGTTGGTAATGGTGATTGTGCCGTTCACCGCACATGCCGCATTTACGCCCGTGCCCAGCTTGTCTGTTGAGGGATAGAGGGCGTAGAAGCGGTAATCGAGGCCGGGATGCCAGTAGCGGGTGTCCTCGTAGCCCCAGCCCGGATTGGCAGCCGACCAGAAAACGCGCTTATTGTTGAATACTGTCCCGCTCTCCGTGCCGCCCGCGTTTGCGTACCATCCCCATACGGAGAAAGCGTTTTCTTCCTTCTGCATGTCCCCCGCGTTATCGATGGCCGAACGGGTAAGCGCGGGGGTTCCGAAACTGATCGTCCGCGTGTCCGTAACCTCCTCTTCCGGACCCGGAGTCTCCGCACAGGAGGAAAACATCAGCGCCGCCGCAACCAGCAACAACACGCCCCTGATCGTGTTATTTCTCTTATTCATACCTTATGTCCGTTTTTTTTAATTTGTTTTCTCATTGTGACCGGGAAGGGAACATTCAACCCCGCCCGGCCCGGGTAGTTTAATTTGCAAAATCTACGTCAACTGGAGTATTGTCCGTTCCCCAGGAATCGACAGTAGCGCTAAAGTCAATTGCATAACGATCGTCTCCGGGTAAGGTCGTCTCGCTTAATTTTACCTTATAAGTATAAATATTATTGGAATTCCATGTTGCCTGAGCTGTTGCAATCGTTTTAGTCAATGTTTGAGCGGAACCCACATTTTCCCAGTCAGTTCCATTGTGTTCCTGCAACTGTACAGTGAAAGAGAGTTTGACTCCGCTATCAGGTGTCTGCGGAATGACATAAAAAGTCTGTCCCACTTCTTCTACCGACGTTTCTCCGGTTATGGATTTATCGGTTACAGTATAAGAGGTAGAAGTAGAGAAGGTAACGTCAGCAGAACCCTCTGCTGCTTTAGTCCAGGTCCAGCCATTATTATATTTGTAAACACCCTTACTAAAGATGCCTGAACCTGTACTCGTATTTGCACCTGCCAACGTAAGATTAGTAATCACAAGCTGTGTTTCCTTACCGAAATTACTATTTTTCTCGAACAGGATACGTATTTTGGAAAGGATATGACCAAGGTTGAATGCAACGGTACTCACACTGCTTAAATCCTCCAAAGTGGTCTTAGTCGCCTCACCATAAACAAGATCGTACTGGTTAGCGGTAGCGTTATCTACGGTAGCGGTCAACTCCATGTGGCCGTCGCTATAACCAAAATTGGCGGAAAGATTGGCTCCCGCTCCCGGACTGATGGCTGCGAACTTATAGGTACGGTTTTTAAACCAATACTTGGTGTTGTCATACTTCCAGGGGTCAGATGCTGAGCTTCTGTAAACCTTATCACCGGCAAACAGATTCTGGCTTTCATTTGAACCTCCGTAGACATAAAAATCAAGCAACTTATTGGTTACCGTACCTTCATCATTCGTTACGGCACGTGTGGATTTGTTCACGAACGTCTCGAAACCGATAGCCTGGCTGTCATTGACGTCCACTACTTCACTTTTACTACAGCTTGCAAGAGTCGCTGTGACTGCTCCAAGCAAAATAAGACTTCTTTTCATAAAATTGAGTATTAAAAATGGAATATTATGGTTTTAAAAACAGCATTGTTTTTCTGAATATGCCTTTGTAAGCGGACTAGACCGGCAGTTCGTATTCGTGTCTGTCGCCCCAGTCGCCGACCTCCACATCAAAACCCGAACCTCCGGACTCACCGTCTTCGTCGGACACTTCCAGCCCCGTGATGACGATCACTCCGCCGCGTGGCTGCGCTTTCACCTGTTCGGTGATGTCCACCATGAACGGCGGGAGGTATTTCCCGTTTTTCAGGCGCACTTCGAGCTGCAGGGTGTAGTTGCGGTCAGTAGCCCGGGTATATCCGTCGCCCGGCCAGTCGGGGATGCCGAACGAACGTACCTGCGCCCACGAGCCCCAGTCGCAGACGGTGGCATCGAAGAACACCGTGGCTGCCCCGCTGCCCGTGTGCCCGTCCTGCAGGTAGACGCTCTCGGCCATACCCGCCAGTGCTCCGCGGGCCAGCGCCACGTATTGGGCTCCGTGGCTGAACTCACAACGTACCACGTAGGTGTAGACCAGCGGGCGCAGTTCCACGGGCAGGCTCACCGCCTCGTAGCCGGGCTTCGCCTCGTATTCCCCGAGGTAACTGCCGTAGAGCATATCGGGCTGCCCTACAGTGCGTTCGTCCTTGTGCAGTTCGCTGAATCCGGCTCGGGTACGGGTGCGCGTGGTGGCGGTTGCCGTGGCCGAAGAAGTCAGGTCGTTGAACACGATGTATTCCGTATTGTTGTTGTAAAACAGGATGGAGTGTCTGCCTTCGGTCATGGCCAGCCGTCCGCCCTCCGCAGCCAGGTTGCGCTCGTCATGCCTGTTACCGTCCGGATCATATACTACGGCGCGTATACCCCCGGGTACTTCGGGACGCAGGTCGTCATACGTCATCCAGTTGTTCCATCCCCTGCCTTCCCAGGTATTTTTCCATCCCCTGCCGTGGTCGCGTTCCCATTCCCGCTCCCAGGTGGCAGTCACATCCACCTTGACGGAGTAGGCATGTTCGTCGTGGTTGTAGCAAAGCTCTTTACGGCAGCCTGAGGACAGTGTCACCAGGCCTGAGAGCACAAGGCCCGTTACTGCATGCCATAATATCGTTCTTCTCATTGTGCGCCTCCTTTCTTCCTGTTAATATCCTGCAAATGCCATACGAGCGCCAGTTTCAGTTTCAGCGGACCGAAATAGTCCACACGTTTGGTCTGTAGGTAAACATAGTGCGTGCCGCCCATGTGGGGCACGGGTTCGTATTCCTCATACTTACTGTGCAGGTAGCCTAGTCCGAGGCCCGCTTCCAGTGAGAGCCGACGGGCAATGGGGAACATGTAGCCGTAGCTGAGCCCTGCTATTTCGGCCTCACCCTGGTAACCGTTCTCCTTGTTCTCAAGGTCGAACCACGAGAAGCCGCCGAACAGGCCCAGGTAATGCCCGTGCCAGGGGTTGTTTTTCTGCTGTCCGAACCACCAGCGCACTTCCGGGCTGATGGTGGCCAGCTGATAATACTTGTGTTTGCCGTCGTTCTTCCACCATGCTATTTCCCCTTCGAGATTGACCGTCCAGCGGTCATTGAAGCGGTATTCCGCCTCCAGCGATGGCATGAGCAGGGCATCGTAGAGCAGATTGGTCTTGATCACCAGGTTTTGGGCGAGTGCTTCCCGCAATTTCCCGGAAGCCTTCGGCGAGGTTACCGGGGAGGTCTCCGCCGGAGTGTCCGCTCCCGGTCCGGCAGATATCAGCGCCGCTGTGTTGCGAAACCCGGCTGTCTCTGTCTCTTCCTTTTCCGCAAGAGCGGAATCCGTGGGAGCAGTACCGGTAGTAACCTTGTCTATAGAAGGGGCGGATTTTCGGTAGCAGATGGTCGAAAGACTGGAACGCACTTCCGGGAAAATGTTTTCCATCATATAATTATAGGGCTGTCCGCCACGCAGGTCCATCAGCTGTTTCTTGCGTCCGTCCACGATTTTGCCATGGGAGTCGCGAATCCACACGGGAGTATTGTCGAGGATGTGTAGCACTTCGTCCTTATAAAGCATATCGGATACTGCCACCAACTGCCGTAGTACGCCCCAGCCGATGCCTTCGCCGCGAACGCTCACCAGCTCCCCGGGAATCTGTGCGTGGCGCACAAGCCAGGATTTCAGCGAGTCGGCACGGCGGCCGGCAAGCAGCTCGTTGTAGCGGGTCACCCCGTCGGGCGATGTCCACGAGCAGATTACGACACGTTCCAGACGGGCCGACTCCTGTTCCCTGCGCAGGGTACGGATAAACCGTTCCAATTCGGAACGGTTGTTGTGGTAATCGGGATCCACTCCCCGGTATCCCCGGCGGTAATGGATGCGGACTGAGTCGGACACCTCCTGGGACCAAACCCCCGTGCCCGCCAAAACAAACAGCAGCCCTATGAATAGAATCTTCTTCATGCGATGTTTATTCCGGTATTATTGTTTTTGGTTTTCTATGATCGGTGTATATACAAACGGTTCCGGCTGCATACGGGCATGGCCTATCCATAGGCCACATACCGCCGGAAGGTATAGTATACCGCACTCTCCGCAGGAAAAGGCGGTGGCAATGATAACAAATAACGAAAACCGAAAAAGACCGGAAAAAGTATGAAATCCAGCGAAAAAACGCTCTCTTAACTCTTTGAAAATTAAAGAATAATCTATATCTTAACGCGCGATACCTGAGAGAGAGAGAGAGAGAGAGAGAGAGAGAGAGAGAGAGAGAGTATAAAAAATTTCATAACCTCCAAATTCTCAGTGCATTTT
Source organism: Odoribacter sp. (assembly GCF_985060555.1). Lineage (NCBI taxonomy): Bacteria > Pseudomonadati > Bacteroidota > Bacteroidia > Bacteroidales > Odoribacteraceae > Odoribacter > Odoribacter sp. Next base: position 21,996 of record NZ_CFKYFN010000046.1, read on the forward strand.
TTTTGCAAAAAACCGATAACTAAAGAAAACCACAGCATACTATACCTGTATTCACTTCTACTGAAGCGAATATGTCCCGGTAAACCGGAACCCGCTGACAAGCCGCATACTATGGCATTCCTGTTGGTGTACATTAAATATTTTACTATTTAACAGTATTCTTCTTGTGACTGATTACAAAGATAATTTTTATTGCAAAAACATGTAAAATTTATTACATAAAATTTGTATGTCTGGTATTTATTTTTAATAAATACGATTTGATAACGGATTATTTATTACTCCTTGTCTTTTGCGGATTACTTTTTACGAAAATGTGTATTTTTGTACACAACGTTGAAATGGTTATTATATGAAAAAAAATCGGATTATTATTTTTTTATTTATCGGCCTTTGTTGTGCCGGTAAGGTATTTTCGCAAGAGAGGTTGCCTGAATATTTGCAGGCAGAAAAGTTTACCGGAGATAAGCTGAAGAACATGTTGTTTTCTACTTTGGTCGATCCGCATTGGTTTCAAAAAGGAAATTGTTTCTGGTTCGAGTATAAAACGAGTGAAGGAACTTTTTGGTATGTGGTCGATCCGGTTGCGCGTACAAAGAATCTGCTGTTCGACCGGGATGAACTGGCTGCTCAGCTGACGGAGATCGTTCGTGATCCTTTCGAGGCCCGCCATCTGCCGATACGTAATCTCAAGGCAAAGGAAGACGGCCGGACGTTTACTTTTGAGGTGGAATCTTCGCAAGAAGTGAAACCGAGAAAAGAGGAGAAAGACAAGAAGAAAGGAGAAAAAGAAGTCTTTTATTTCTCTTATGATTATCCTTCCCGTAAACTTACTCATCTGAAAGGGCAGGAAAAGGAACCGAAAAAATTGGGATGGGGAAATTTTTCTCCCGATGGCCAGACGGTGGTATATGCTAAGGATTGTAACCTTTTCCGGATGAGTCGGGAAGATTATGAGAAAGCCCGGAAAAACGAGAAGGACAGTACGATTCTCGAGATTCAATTGACACAGGATGGAGTGAAGGATTTCGGTTATGGCATTCCTTACAGTATGTTGAATACCGATACGCTTTGCAACGGTAAACGCCGGCGGGTATCGGGATGTTGGTCTCCCGATTCCAGACACTTTGCGGTAACGGTATCCGACGACCGGGCAGTAAAGGAATTGTGGGTGATCAATTCTATCGCTCAGCCACGTCCTACGTTGGAAACTTATAAATATCAGATGCCTGGAGAGATGGAAGCCCCTGAGGAGCATCTTTATGTATTCGATATGCAGAATAATGTTCGTAAGGAAATAAAAGTAGCGGCGTTTAAAAATCAAAATTTGAGTTTATCCTATAAACCTGCAGAACAGAAACAGCGGGACATGGAGTATGTATCACCGGTTTGGCTGGGAGATAACGACCGTTTTTTTCTGGTTCGTAGTAGCCGGGACCTTCATCGTATTGATATCTGCTCTTATACGATCGGGCAGGATTCGATTGTGCCGATTATTCAGGAGCGGATGAATACTTATCAGGAAACGCGGCCTTTGGCTGTCTTGAATAAGGGTAAGGAGTTGATTCATTGGAGTGAACGTGACGGATGGGCTCATTTATATTTATACGATGATCAGGGAAATCTTAAAAACCGGATCACGAAAGGCCCCTGGCATGTGGAGCAGGTGCTGAAAGTGGATGAAGCTACACGGACGATCTATTTTGTGGGGAATGGTAAGGAAGAGGGAGAAAATCCGTATTATGAACAGCTGTATAAAGTGAATGTAAATGGTAGTGGACTGAAACGGATTACAAAAGGGGAGTATTTTCATAAAGTAAAAATAGATGACGATGCCCGTTTCATTGTGGATAATTATTCGAGGGTGAATACGATTCCTTGTGCCGATCTGTTAGACCGGGAGGGGAATAAAGTGATGACTATTCAGGAAAGTGATTTTTCGCAATTGAAAGCGGCCGGTTACCGGTTTCCGGAACCTTTTGTCGTCAAGGCTGCCGATGGGGTGACGGATTTATACGGGGTGATGTATAAACCTTACGATTTCGATTCGACCAAGGTATATCCCATTATCGATTATGTTTATCCGGGTCCCCAGGTTGAAGCTGTATGTTATCCTTTTACCCGGATGAGTGTACGGACGGATCGTTTGGCTCAGGCCGGATTCATTGTGATTTCGGTAGGACAGCGGGGTGGACATCCTTCCCGCTCCAAATGGTATCATAATTATGGTTATGGGAATATGCGTGATTATCCTTTGGCCGATCATAAGGTGGCTGTCGAACAATTGGCTGCCCGCCATAAGTTTATAGATATCGACAGAGTCGGCATACACGGTCATTCGGGAGGTGGCTTTATGTCTACTGCTGCAATTTGTCAATATCCCGATTTTTATAAAGCTGCGGTATCCTGTGCCGGGAACCACGATAACCGGATTTATAACCGTTGGTGGAGCGAGACACATCATGGCGTGAAAGAGGTCGTTTCGGAAAAAGGAGATACTACTTTTGTTTATAAAATAGCTACGAATCCCGAAATTGTTAAGCAATTGAAAGGTCATTTGATGCTTGTACATGGTGATATCGACAATAATGTCCATGATGCGAATACGATCCGTGTTGTAAATGCCTTGATCCGGGCTAATAAGCGTTTCGAAATGCTGATTCTTCCGGGACAACGTCATAGTTTCGGAGATATGGACGAATATTTCTATTGGCGGCTGGTGGATTTCTTTTCTGAGCATCTTAAAGGTCAAAAAGAAACTTCGGTCGATATTCCGAGACGCTAAGGGAGGATAAGCAAAGCAGTTTCCGGTATTCGTGTTCAGGGACCCGAACACGAATACCGGAAACTGCTTTGCTTATTTTATTATTGATTTTCAGTAGTTTATTTCAATTATTGATAAAAACTGATCGAAATCTAAAAAAAATACTACAAAAAATTTGTATTCTACTGTAAAACCACTACCTTTGTACCGCTTTCAAATAAGGGTAGCCTGAACGAAAGTAAAAGTGAATGCTGTTATAGCTCAGGGGTAGAGCACTTCCTTGGTAAGGAAGAGGTCGTGAGTTCAAATCTCACTAACAGCTCTGGGGAAAGTCTGCAAAAGCAGGCTTTTTTAAAATACTCGAAATGGCGCTATC